>JBCCRW010000090.1:0-16565 GCA_039201055.1 Planctomycetota bacterium
CAACACGACTGGCCAGTTCGTCTTCCGGTCACGGTTCTTTCCGGTTTTCTGGGCGCCGGCAAGACCACGCTGCTCAATCATGTTTTGGCCAATCGCGAAGGCATGCGCGTCGCGGTTATTGTCAACGACATGAGCGAGGTAAACATCGACGCGGCTCTGGTTCGTGACGGCGGAGCGAATTTGTCGCGAACCGACGAGCAGCTTGTCGAGATGAGCAACGGATGTATTTGCTGCACGCTTCGGGAAGATTTGCTGATCGAAGTTTCCAAGCTCGCACGCGAAGGGCGGTTCGATTATCTGCTGATCGAATCGACGGGAATCAGCGAACCGATGCCGGTCGCCGAAACGTTCACCTTTGCTGACCAGGCGGGCAACAGCCTGTCCAACTTGGCACAGCTTGACACGATGGTGACCGTGGTGGACGCCGGGAACTTCTTCAAGGATTTCGGTTCCATGGAGGATCTGGCCGATCGGCGAATGGGTGTCAGCGAAGAGGATCACCGCAGTATTGTCGACCTACTGGTCGATCAGATTGAATTTGCGATTGTTATCATCATCAACAAGATGGATTTGGTGTCCGTGGGAGAGTGGCAGCGACTCCATCAGATAATCCACGGGTTGAACCCGAGTGCGAGAATTTTGGGAGCTCGCGAAAGTCGTGTTCCCATCGAAGAGGTCATGGGAACGGGACGGTTTCAAATCAGCGAAGCCGAGTCGGCATCGGGTTGGTTGGAGGTTCCGCGTGGTCAAGAGGAATCCGAGACTGATGAGTACGGGATCAGTCATTTTGTTTACCGTCGCAGGCGGCCTTTTCATGCTGGGCGTCTGTTTCGGCTGATGAGCAATTTCGGCAAAGAGGGGCCGCTGGGCGGAGTGCTGCGAAGTAAGGGTTTGCTTTGGTTGGCATCGCGAAACAACGTCGCCTATGACTGGTCGCAAGCGGGTTGTTCGGTCCGCCTGAACCCCGGTGGAACATGGTGGGCCTCGGCACCCCGTGATCTGTGGCCTGACGATGAACAAGCGATTGCGTCGATCAACGAAAACATGGAAGGGCAGTACGGCGACCGTCGTTTGGAACTGGTCTTCATCGGGCACGACATGGATTCGTCAAAGGTCATCGAAGCACTTGATGAATGTGTTTTGACCGATGCGGAATTCAGCCATGGCCCCACGATCTGGGCCGAATTCGATGACCCATTCCCGTTGGTGGAGCTGCAATTCGAGGATGACGAACCGTTTTAGTACTTTGTGCCTATTTGACTTGAGGGCGTCCGCGGGTAGCTGGACTTCGCCAGGAGCCGGAAATCCGGGACGCGCCCGAGCCAGCAACGAATAAGCAGTCGTGTTTTCAAAAAAAGGACAAGGAAAAGGTCCTTTCGAATCGCTTCCGTCTCCGCGGGCCAGCGGCAACGTTTCTATTGCAATTTGGTTGCATCTGCTATAGTCTTGGGATACCGAACTTCGGCCCGATTCGCTTCGTCCTGGCTGGCATGGATCACGTCCTGCTCTTCTTCAATTCGCTGTTGATGGCTTTGGCCATGTCGGCACCGTACGTCGTGCTCGGCTATGTCGCGGCTGCGTTAATCAAGGAATATGTCCCGCGGGCGTCGCTGGCAAGGCACTTGGGCGACCGTGGGCTTCGTCCGGTTTGCAACGCGGTGGGAATGGGCGCGTTGTTGCCAATCTGCTCGTGCGGCGTGATCCCGTTGGGGGTCGGCGTTCATCGTGCCGGAGCGGCTCGGGGGACGGCGCTTTCGTTTATGACCAGTTCTCCCGCCATTTCGCCGGTGTCGATCTTAATGGTCGGCATGATGCTCGGGCCGCTGTACTTGGCCACGTACGCCAGCGTCGCGATGGTGGGTTCGTTCTTGATCGGCGTGCTTGGGAATCGGTTGCTGGGTAGTCGGCGAGGCGACGATCCTGGCGTGGAAGAAGGTGTCGCCGCGTCGGCGAGCGGGAATCCTGAGAAGGTTGATGACATCGCTGATCAGGTGGAAGCAGCAGACGAACACCATCATCACGATCGTGCTGCGAGCACCGAGCATTCTCGTTTCGGCCGAGCCATGCGTTGGGCCTTCTGGGATCTTGGAGCGGAGATCAGTGTTGATCTGGCCATCGGGCTTTCTGTGGCCGCGTTGGTGCTCGCATTCCTGCCGATCGAATTGACCGAAGCGTATCTTGGCACCCGCAGCGTTTGGACGTTGCTGCTGGTGATCCTGATCGCCATTCCGGTCTACACGTGTACGGTGCCGACGATCCCGATCGTGTGGGCACTGTTTATGCGAGGGGCAATGCCCGGCGCGATGCTGGCGTACATGATCGCCGGACCGGCGACGAACTTGGGGGAACTCAACGCGATTCGCCGCAGCATGGGGCTGGGTACCGCCACCTTTTACGCTGCGGGATTGTTAGTCGTCGCACTTACCGGTGGCTTGATCGCCAATCACGTCGTCTTCGCGTCGTACGAGTACACGGCGACGATGATTGCCGAGAAGGAATTGAAGGTTCAGGAATGTTGCGTGCCGATGATCTTTGGCGATCGGATCGAGCGAAACAATCTCGGACGGATCGTGGCCAGTGTTCCGGCTTGGCACTACCCATTTATGGGCATTTTGCTGGTGACCATCGGTGTGGGACTGTATCAGCGTTTCAGCGGTGGTGGGGGCCGTCATGCGTCGGCCGTCGCCGGTGAACCGAAACAGGTCACCGCATGAGCCGGCGAACGATCCTGACGGCGGTATTGACGGTCATCATGATCGCGATCTGGAACGCGCGGCTGTTTTTGGACTGGAATCGCGGCAGGGCAGCTATCCAGCCCGCATGGCAATCGTCCTCGCCGGTGGCAATGCAGACTTCGAGCACCGAGCCGGAGCTGTGGCGGGAGATCAAGAAGACGGTCGTCGAGGAAGACCCGGAAATCGGGTTCGTGCCAACCTTTTCGCAAGCTGTGTACGCGGCCCATGGCAATCGCGTCGAGTTGCCCGGCGTGGGCTTCATCTTGTCCTCGGGGGTGCAAGAAAATGAGGCCGGTGAAGAGTGGATCACCGAATTCTTGTTGCTGCCCAGTCACGGTGGCGTGGCATGGTGCTGTGGACTGACGCCGATTCCCAATCATGAATTCAGTGTGTTGGTCGAATGCGCGAACGTTCCGTCACTTCCCAAGAAGATTGATCCAAAACAGACCGCATTTTTCGTCAACGTCGAAGGCACACTGCGGCTCGAAAAAGAAAACAGCATCAACTCGCTGTACACGCTGGAAAACGTCGAGATCGAGTTCTTGGAAATGAAAGACGTTTTACCGCCGAACGTTTTGAACCTTTGCCTGAATCAACCGATGGTTCCTGGGAACGACAAATCGCTGCAATGATTGCATTTTTAACCGAACCGTTCGAGCAGGACGATGGAGATTCACGTCCCATCGTGATGGAGTTTCCGGCTGCTTTCACAAACGTCGGCGATATGGCAACAAGCTTGAAGATGACGGAAACGTCGCCGGGCTCGCTACGGAAATTTCATGAACTGGCAATGCTGGAGCGTGCTCTTGCCGAGTGCGGGTTGATCCAGAACGACCCCAACGAAAAGGAATGAATGACGAATATGGAGATTCGATTCTATAACACGCTCACCAACCGGCTCGAACGATTCGAAGCGCTGAATCCGCCCTACGTGAAGATGTACAGTTGCGGCCCAACGGTTTACGACTTTGCGCATGTGGGCAACTTTCGATCGTTCCTGTTTGCCGATTTATTGCGTCGTTTTCTTGAAGCCACCGGCTTGGATGTAACGCATGTGATGAACATCACCGACGTGGGCCACATGACCGACGATGCGGCCGCCGATGGTTTGGGCGAAGACAAGATGCAGGTCGCTGCGAAACGATTGAAAGAAGATAAGAAAAGTGGCAAAGCCGCCGAAGGTGCTGTCGCAAACCCGGATGATCCGTATGAAGTCGCGGACTACTTTTCAAAGGCATTCCTGGACGATGGCCGTGCACTTGGCTTAAAGGTTTGCAGTGAGTACCCATCGCGAGTCCCAAAGGCGACGCGCTTCATCAACGAGATGCAGCAAACGATCGCAAAGTTGATCGAGCGGGGACACGCCTACGTTGGCAGCGACGGTGTCGTTTACTACAGCGTCGAATCGTTTCCAAAGTACGGTCAGCTAAGCGGCAACACGCTTGATGCGCTGCAGGTCGGTGCAGGTGGACGCATTGACACAAAAAATCAAGACGCGAAGAAGCATCCCGCCGACTTCATGCTTTGGAAGCCCGATCCGAGTCACATCATGAAGTGGGACTCACCATGGGGTGCGGGATATCCTGGCTGGCACATCGAGTGTTCCGTCATGTCGATGGAAGTTCTTGAAACCGAAGTGCTGGACATTCACACCGGCGGCGAGGATTTGATCTTTCCCCATCATGAGTGCGAAATCGCTCAGTCTTGCGGTGTAACCGGCAGGGATCTGTTCGCGCGTTTTTGGATGCACGCCCGGTTCCTGCTGGTTGAGGGCGAGAAGATGTCCAAACGTAGGGGCAATTTCTACACCGCGCGCGATATCCTATCCGGGAAGGCAACGGGGACTCAGGTGCATCCGGCAGCCCTGCGACTGGAACTGATCAAGTCGCATTATCGCGCCCACACGAACTTCACCGTCAAGGGACTGACCGATTCCGCGAACACCGTTCGGCGTTTGACGGAACTAGGTGTCCGTGTTCGTGATGACTGTGGTGGCGTGGCGAAGGAAATTGACCGATCCGAACACCCGGTTGTAAAGAGTTTTTTGACGGCTTTGGCAAATGATTTAAATGTCAGCGAAGCCATGACTGCGCTTCATGGCTGGATCGCATCGCCCGGCGACGATGCAGCCGAAGCCTACGGCGTTTTGTTGGCACTGGATCAAGTCCTCGGCTTGTGGGAATTAACCGGCGCTGGTGACGCAAGCGACGATCCCGAGAGCAGGATCGCCGCCGACCTGTGTGCGCTGATCGACGAGGCGAGGAAAACCCGAGATTTTTCAAGCGCCGACACGCATCGAAAACGGCTGATCGAACTCGGCTACGAAGTGCGATCCTCAGCCGGAGGGACATTTGCACAAAAAAAGTTTGCTTAGGAACCGACGGTCATTTCAACCACGAAAGAAAGGCTTGAGCATGTCATCATCCACATCCGTCACCAACGCCTGGGACACAATCGCGGTCTCGGATTTCGACACCGGTGACCGAGACGTTCTGGTCGTGCCGCGTCCGGGCATCGCGGGTTTGGATGATGCTGATCTTCGTGCCGCCGTCCAAGCAGGCCGAATTCACGAATACCTGGCACCGGTCCGGCCGGACCGGATCGGGTTTGAGGTTCGCGGCGGATTGGCGGAACTGCGATTGAAGTTTCGTCCGTTTGCCGATGATGTGATCGGACTGGTCACTTCGTTTTTCGATCAGTTTGGGCCGCCGCAGATTCGTTTGCGGATGGAGATCACACGAACGCAGTCATGTCCAAAGTTTCATACCGACAATCTTCAGATGCGTTTGGTGACCACCTACCTTGGGCCGACGACAGAGTATCAGTTTGCCGGTGCAAGCGAGGTTCACTCAGCACCGCTCGGTGGGTTGGTGTTTTTAAAGGGTCATCGGCACGCGACACACCGCGACGGCGTGCATCACCGATCGCCGGCTGTTCCCGCCGGTGAAAAGCGGCTCTGCATCGCGATTGATTTCTGATGTCCGAAATTGCCTCCACGATACCCGTGACGGTGTTGACGGGCTTTCTGGGCTCGGGAAAGACCACCTTGCTGAATCGGATTTTGTCGGAAAATCACGGATTGCGAATCGCCGTTATCGAAAATGAATTTGGCGAGATCGGCGTGGACAATGACTTGGTTATCGCGACCGAAGAAGAAATCTTCGAGATGAACAATGGTTGCATTTGTTGCAGCGTTCGTGGCGACTTGATTCGCATCCTGGGCAACTTGATGAAACGCCGCAACCGATTCGATCACATCATGATCGAAACAACGGGTATGGCGGACCCCGGCCCGGTTGTCCAAACGTTCTTCATGGATGATGAAATGCGTGACGCGTTTCACGTCGACGGTGTCGTGACGCTGGTCGATGCCAAACACGTGTCGCTGCACATCGATGATGGTGAAGAAGTGAAGGAACAGATCGCATTCGCCGATGTGATCTTGATGAACAAATCCGACTTGGTCTCGCCGCAAGAGTTGAACACCTTGGAGGACCGGATTCGCTCGATGAATGCGGCGGCGAAGATTCATCGAACCCAGGACGCCGCCATCGCGATGGAGAAGGTCCTTGACATTGGTGGATTCGATTTGAATCGGGCGCTGGAGGCCGATCCGAACTTTGTGGATCAACTTCGCCGACAACATCCGCATGATGCGAACATTACGTCGGTGGGAATCATGTCCCCCGGCGATCTTGACCTTGAATTGTTTCAAGACTGGCTGCTTGGATTACTTGATACGAAGGGCGAGGACATCTTTCGCATGAAGGGCGTCGTTGCCATCCACGGTCAAAAAGAACGCTATGTTTTTCAGGGCGTTCACATGCTGTTCGACGGTCGTGCGGATCGCCCGTGGAGGGATGGCGAACGATCCAATTCACTCGTTTTCATTGGCCGCAATCTCAATCGCGAAGCGTTGATGTTGGGGTTCAACGAATGCTTGACGTAGACCCGTCAAAACTTCGAAAAGGGTTGTTGTCGGAATCGTGGTACGTCGATTTGGCCGACTACGTCATCGATCTGCAGTGGTCCCCGAGTGCTGCGCGACTCGCCGCGGTATCGGTGGAAGGCGCCGTGTTCTTGATCGAGGATCTTGGCGATTCGGCGACGTTCAAGATGATTGGCAGCCACGTCGGCGGTGCCAATTCGGTGTCATGGCGTCGCGATGGTGCCAAGTTCGCGACCGCGGGACACGACGGTTTGGTCAAGGTCTGGGACGGAACATCGGGGACGCCGATCCGCTCGCTTGAGGCCGGTAATGCTTGGGTAACGAAAGCTCTTTACAGCCCACGTTGTAACGTGTTGGCCACGGCGGCGGGTCGACAATTGAAGCTGTTTAGCGACGACCACAAGGTGATTTACGATTCGCCGGACCACCCGAGTACGATCGCCGATATCGCTTGGAACCCGCGGGGTCCCGGCATTGCGGCGGCAGCCAATCGTGGCGTCACATTGCACCTCTCGGCGGCCGGCGGCGAGCCCAGGAGGTTCCGTTGGAAGGGTTCCAGTCTTGTTTTGAAGTGGAGTCCCGATGCCCGGCACCTGGCGACGGGCCGGCAGGACGCGGCGCTTCACTACTGCAGCATCGCGACGGGCAAGAGTGCGCAAATCAGCGGTTACGCGACCAAGGTTCAACTGCTGGACTGGGATGCTGGCGGACGCTATCTCGCGACCGGCGGTGGTTCCTCAATCGTCCTTTGGGATTGTGGCGGTGACGGTCCGATGGGCGGGCAACCGACGCAGCTTGAAGCCCGATCGGGCAAGCTGACTCAAATCGCGTTCCAGCCCGATGGGCCGTTGCTCGCGTCGACGGACGCGGATGGCTTCGTGTTCCTGTGGGAACCGGCCAAACACGACCAAGCTATCGGTGGCGTCTTGCTATCGTCGGCAGCGAGCTGTCTGCGATGGATTCACGGCAAACGTCTTGCGATCGGCCAGGAAGATGGCACGGTGGTGGTGTTCGGTGTCGAAACTTGACGCGGAAACACGCGGGGTGGGGAGACGCGGAAAGAAGGACCTTTTATTTGTCCTTCTTACGGTCTCCCCAAGATCCGCATCTCCCAGGGCCACATCCAAGTCGTCTTGCCGAGTCCTTTATTCCGCGTCGGTCTTGTAGGTCACCTGGTTGACGTCGACACGTAGTTCTTCCAAACGTTGGGCCACATCATCGGGCATTTCTTTTTGAAACCGGCCACCGATTTGATCTGCCAGAAACTTTTCAATCTCGGCGTACATGGCCATCCGGTTGACCGGTTTGGCAAACCCGTGACCCTCGTCCTCGGCCAGCAAATAGCTGACCTGATGACCACGATCACGCAGGGCGATGGCAATTTGATCGGCTTCGGCCTGCTTGACTCGCGGGTCATTGGCTCCTTGGACGATCAATAGCGGCCTGGTGATTTTTTCAGCGCTAAACAACGGGCTGGCTTCCTTGATTCGCTGTTTGCCGTCCTCCGTACTTGGGTCGCCGACCATTCCGTACAAGAATGCGCGACCGGCTTCCCAATACGGCGGGATGGAATCAAGCAGGGTGAAGATGTTGCTTGGGCCAACAATGTCCACGCCACAGGCGTAAAGCTCCGGTGTAAACGCCAGCCCCGCGAGCGTCGCGTACCCGCCATAGCTGCCGCCCATGATGGCAACACGCTGCGGGTCGGCGATGCCTTTGGCGATCAGATGTTTGACGCCCCAAGTGATGTCATCCTGCATCAATTTGCCCCACTGCATGTCACCAGCGTTTAGGAACTTTTTGCCGTACCCGCCGCTGGCCCGAAAGTTGGGTTGTAAGACCGCGTATCCGCGATTGGCAAGGAATTGAACTTCCGCGTTGTAGCCCCAGGAGTCCCGCGGGCCTTTGGGACCACCGTGAACAAGCACGACGACAGGCAAGTTCTTTGGCGGTGTGCCGACCGGCAGCGTCAGGTAGGCAGGTATGTTAAGCCCGTCGCGACTGGCATAGCGGATCGGCGTCATGGGTGCCAAGGAATCCTCGACCTCCTTCAATTCCGGACGCGGCGTGTACTGATGAATCAGTTCACGAGTTTTGGCATCGAAGTACCAGGCTTCCGATGCGTATTTGTCGCCCGAGACCGCAATCAGAAACTTGTCGTAATCGTTTGTCGAACTCTGGAATGAGATCTCACGACCCGGAAATTTTTCCTTGAGGAATTGGTAGTTGGCTTCCCAGGCATCATCACGCCAATAATACCGCGTCTTGTCATCGGTATAAGCCGTGGAAATGATCTCGCGGGTGTTTCGGTCCAATTGCAAGCCCCCGAAGTCAACGGCATTTTCCGGATCGCTTTCGATCAACTCCTGATCCCCCGATTCGGGATTCATCTTGAACAGGGTCATCAGGTCCAAGTCGCCCTTGTTGGTGACCAAATAAAGATTCTCGTTTTTGGGATCCCAGCCGCCGACGCTTGCATTTTCGGTGACAAGTGTTTCGTAGATCGGCACCAGTTTGTCGCCATCTTTTCGCAGCAACGTCGTGTTGCCCGCCGGATCGGTGCGGCTGAGCAGACGCAGATTGTCGTCCCAGTCGAATTCATAGCCGGTGATGCGATCTTCGTTCTTGTAGACCAGCGTCAATTCGCCGGTCGAAATGTTCATCCGGTACAAGTCGTGCCAGGCTTTATCGCGATCATTAAGTCCGACCCAAAGCAAATCGGGATCGTTCTGGCTGGCGTGCATGATTCGCGCGGTGACGTCTTCCATCGGCGTCAGGTTTCGCGATTCGGGAATCTGCGCGTCACCGGTGGGCTGGGCAAGTGGATCGACGGCGAACAAATTCATGTTCTCATCGCCGCCGGAATCTTTGACAAACAGGATGTACTTGCCATCCTCGGTCCAGGTGTAACCGTACAGCGGGCGTTTGCTGTCGGTTAGCGGCCGGGCATCTTCAAACGGTTCGGCGAACTCTTTGACCCAGACGTTCATGATCCCCTGATAAGGCTTCATAAACGAAATGAACTTGCCGTCGGGGCTTAATTGTCCGCCGGCGATCTGAGGGTTGCCGAAGAAAAGTTGACGATCGAGCAACGGTGTCGCTTCCCGGGATTGCGTCGTGGTGGTTGGCGATGCGGGCTGGTCCGCAACCGCGTCGCTGAAAAGAAAGAGAACCGCAAGCAGCGAAAAAAATGGTGCTTTGAGCAGCATGGTGTTCCTGTGGAAATGTGTGTGAGCAAGCAACGCAGGGTTTCCCTGCGAGGTGTTACCCCGCAGAGCGTTTACCTGCAATTTGTATGCATCTAAGATTTAAGCCGGTAGCGGACGGTTCCGCCAGTACGCAGCAAAGCCAGTACTCAGCAAGGCCAGTACGCAGCAGGGCCAGTACGCAGCAGGGCCAGTACGCAGCAGGGTTCGTCGGGTCCATTCTAACGCGGTGTCCCTCGACTTGATCCAGCTCGACTTGATTCAGCTCGACTTGATTCAGCTCGACTTGATTCAGCTCGACTTGATCTACTCGACTTGATCCAGCTCGACGCCTTCATCAAGGTTTACAACCAAACGTTACCGCCGTCGACGACCTTTCGTTGGGCGTCCTGCTAGGCTGGGCCACCTGGCAAAGCGGAAGTGCGATCCCTCGATGATTCTGCATGCGATGCACAACAGCATTCTGCTTGTCGTTGTGCGAACCGGGCAATTGAAGACGGTCCGCAGGAATTCGGCTACCAGCTACGCTGAATAGGCCGATCCGATGATGCGCTGATTTCGATCGTCCCCAGGGTGGGCGGAAACCAGTCGCGCCAGTCTCTCGGGTGCAAGCCCAGCATCGATCCCGCCAGCGCGGTCAGGGGGCCACTGTGCGTGATCGCAATGACGGAAAACGTGCCGGCCAAAGCATCATCATTTGGCTCGCTGAGTTCTTTGTACCACTGGCAAATTCGTTGTTTCATCTCGGTGGTGGTTTCGCCGCCCGGTGGACGATACGAATCCGGCTTTTCGATCAAATCATGAAAGTGGTCGGGATCGCTTTCAAACACCTTGTCCCAAGTCTTTCCCTGCCATGTGCCGTAGTCTCGTTCGAGTAAGCGGCGATCCTCTTTCGGTTGAATCTTGTGATCCAGCGCTTGGGAGAACGCTTCGGCAAGGAACCGTGTTCGCGATCGCCCGCTGTAAACGATCCGGTCAGGCATCATTTTTGAAGCCAACGTGCTGGCCAGATGCAACGACGACGTCCGGCCATGTTCGCTCAGCGGGACATCCATTTGTCCGTAGCAGATCTTCTTCATCGCCGGATCGACTTCACCATGTCGAATCAGCGTCAAGGAAATGTTGGGATGTGGCGTCAACTTCATGGTGTGCGGGTCGCGACAACCAAAAAAACAAGTTGCGTCAGGTATGCCGAACAACCCAGCGTATCACCCGTGGTGCCGCCGATTCGCTTGAGCAGTTTGCGTCGGAACCAAACGAGGATCGCGATGGAAACGACCGTTGCGACAATGAATTCAGTGGGACGGACAAACACCCAAGCAAGCCAAAAAGGAGAACTGATCAGCGTGGCCCAGACAAGCGTCTTGCCCGTTTGCGTTCCCGAAACATCCTTGGCTTGCGAATTGCGGTCCGTGATGGGATCGGTTGTCGCCATCATGGCAACGATCGCGATGCGGGCAATGCAGGCCGCCGCGACCATCGCAAAGATTGCCAACGGTAGGTCTTGTTCCAGCAATTCGGCCATCGCGAAGCCACGGATGCCCACGCCAAGGATCAGACCCATCGTTCCATAGGTTCCCAGCCGACTGTCCTTCATGATTTCGAGGACTTGTTCGCGGGTCCATCCGCCACCCAGTGCATCCCAGGTATCGGCAAACGCGTCTTCATGAAATGCCCCAGTTAGTGTCGCCTCGGCCGCAATCGCCAATCCGGCGGCTAACCAGGGTGACAGGCCAATTTGCACGGCCAGCAACCCGACCAGCGACGTGAATAGCCCAATCAAACCACCGATGACAGGAAAGAACACCACACTCCGACGCAAGGCGGTGTAGTAGAAATCGGCGGAATGACCCATCGCTCCCTTCACCGGGATACGCGTCAGGAACTGGATCGCGGTGCTGAAGACTTGCCAGTGGGATGGGTTGGTTGCGGTCATCATCACCCGGCACTTGTTAGATCTTGCAGCCCCGCCATGTCGCGGCACATCGCGGCGGCCAGATCCAAAAGCGGCAGAGCGGCAAGAGCACCGGTGGCTTCGCCCAACCGCATTTCAAGATCGAGTAGCGGAAACAAACCAAGAAAGTCGATTGCGGCAATGTGACCGGGTTCGACGCTCCGGTGACCCGCGACCATGACACCACGGGTACCGGCGAAAAGCCTTTCCGCAAGAACGGCGGCAGCAGTGCTGATCAATCCATCAAGCACGACGACCAAGCCGCGCCGTGCCGCTTCGACATAGAATCCCACCAGAGCCACGATCTCGAATCCGCCAACTTCACACGCGAGCGACTTCGCATCGTTGGCAACGGCGGCGGCACGTCGACAGGCCTGGACGATCACGTCGGTTTTTCGCCTCAGTCCATCGTCGTCCACACCGGCGCCTCGACCCACTATCGTGTCCGGCGCGACATCGCACAGCAACGCGATCAGACACGTCGCCGCCGTCGTGTTTCCTATCCCCATGTCACCACCGACAAGCACTTTGGCACCCGCGTCAATCGCCAGGGCCGCTCGTGTTCGTCCGACTTCCAAAGCGCGATCAAATTCACTTGGCGTCATTGCCGCCTCGCGAAGCAGATTTCGGGTGCCAGCGCGAATCCTGGAATCCACTGTCGAACCCTCCATTTTTCGCAACAAACCAACATTGACGACTTCGTAACGGCACGACAGCGTGTTGGCAAACACACCGCTGGCTGTTCGCGAATCCTGCATCAATTCCACCACCGATGCGGTCACCTCGCTGGGCCAAGCCGATACGCCCTCGGCCGTCACGCCATGATCGGCCGCGAACACGCTGCATGAACGTGGAAAAGTTTGGGGCTTTGTCGAACCCTGGATCTCGCACAGCCTTCCGGCGAGCGTTTCCAATCGCCCCAGGCTGCCCGGAGGTTTGCACAGCCCGTCGATGTGGCGACGAGCATCATGCAAACGCGTTGTCTTGCCGTCGGGCGTCGTCATCAATCCCAGCTCAGACTGCCGGCGGATTGGTACTCGGTGACTCGGGTTTCAAAGAAGTTCTTTTCCTTGGCCAAGTCCATCGTTTCGCTCATCCATGGAAACGGGTTGGACGACCCATACTGCATCGGCAAACCGATCCGTTCCAACCGGCGATCGGCGATGTGTTGGACGTAGTCGCGAAACAGCCCCTGGTTTAGGCCCATGATTCCGCCGGGCAAGCAGTCGGCGGCGTAATCGATTTCCAATTCCACGGCTTGTTTGACGCGGTCGATCATGGCCTGTTGAAATTCGGGCGTCCACAAATGCGGATTCTCGGCCTTGATGCCGTTGATCAGGTCGATGCCAAAGTTCAGGTGAATCGTTTCGTCGCGCAGAATGTATTGAAACTGCTCGCCCACACCGGTCATCAGATTGCGGCGATGAAACGACAACATCATCACAAACCCCGTGTAGAAGAACACGCCTTCCATGATCAGGTAATACCCGATCAAGTTTTTCAGAAACGCTTGCGCTCCTTCGTCGGTGGCGGTTGAAAAGTCCGGCGACAGGACTTCGGCGGTCAACTCCGTCTCAAAGGTATCCTTGCGAGCGATCGTCGGGACTTCGTGATACATATTGAACACTTCGCCTTCGTCCAAGCCGAGTGAATCGACGACGTACAAAAACGTGTGCGAGTGAACGGCTTCCTCGAAGGCTTGTCGCAGCAAGTATTGCCGACATTCGGCGTTGGTGACGTGCTTAAAAATGGCCAGCACGAGGTTGTTGCCGACCAAACTTTCGGCGGTCGAAAAGAAGCCCAGGTTTCGCATGATGACGCGGCGTTCGGCGTCGGTCAGTTTGTTGCTGCGCCACGTCTCGATGTCCTTGGTCATGGGGACTTCGGTCGGCATCCAGTGGTTGGCGCAACCGTTCTGATAGTGCTCCCACGCCCAGTGGTATTTGAGCGGCATGAGTTGGTTGACGTCGACTTGGTTGCAATTGATCAGCCGTTTTTCGGTCGCGTCGAAACGGGTGTTGGCACGGGCGGTGGATTCAAAAGTGACGGTGGACATGAATTACATCCTTGGATCGGTTGGAATGGGAATGGTACTGCGTTCGCGCAGCCATCGGGCCAGCGCGAGGCGGGTGGGAAGTTCGACGGGTCCGTCGACAAGTTGATCGTTGCGATCGATCACGCAAATGAGAAACGGCCCGTTGCGGTTGGGCAGATCGAATCCGCCCAGGTCAGTCAAAATCAACTGGCGACCGTCGGCTTCGGTGCGAATAAATGCCCGGGACACGCCGGGTTTATGATGCACTTTGAAGCCACGCTCGATCCAGTTGAAATAGAACAGCACGCCTACTGGCAAGCCTCACAATCGGGATCGTCAATGCTGCAGGCGCCCGGTGTGGCGACGCGGTCGACGCGGATCTCGCTCGATTGACTTTGCGACTTCATCCAACGCGGTTGGATGCCGTGACGGTTGACGTCGACGGTCGATTTTTCAACTTGGGTCGCCGCCAACGAACGCAGGTAGTACGTCGTCTTCAAACCGCTTTGCCACGCGAGCCGGTACATCGCGTCGATCGCCTTGCCGCTGGGTGCGGCCAGATACAAGTTCAACGATTGGCCCTGGTCGATCCATTTTTGCCGCTTTGCCGCCGCCGCGATCAGCCACGACGGTTCGATCTCGAAGGCGGTTGCGAACAGGTCCTTGATTTCAGCAGGAAGTTGAGCCACTTCACCGACCGAACCGTCGTAGTACTTTAGCGCGTCAAGCATCTCGGGGTTCCATAGTCCACGCGATTTTAGTTCATCGACCAGTCGATGGTTGGTTTGCGTGAACTCACCGGACAGGTTGCTCTTGGAATAGAGCTGCTTGTACGTCGGTTCAATCGACTGCGTGCATCCGACGATGGTCGAAATGGTTGCCGTCGGTGCGATCGCCAGGCAGTTGCTGTTCCGCATACCGTGTCGCGCGATTGAATCACGAACGACTTGCCAATCGAGCGTCGTTGTACGATCAACCTGGATCGGTTCGCCACGTTCGGTTTCGAGCAAGTCCAACGTATCGATCGGTAGTAACCCGCGATCCCATTTGGAGCCGTGATACGATTCATACCGGCCGCGGTCGGCGGCAAGCTGCGACGACGCCAGCAGAGCGTAGTAGCTGATTGCTTCCATGCTGCGGTCGGCAAATTCGACGGCCGCCTGGCTGGCAAAAGGAATTTGCAATTCCGTCAACGCGTCTTGGTAGCCCATCATTCCCAACCCGACCGGGCGATGCCGCATGTTGGCGTTGCGAGCTTCGGGCGTCGGGTAATAGTTGATGTCGATCACGTTATCCAGCATTCGCATCGCGGTGCGAATCGTCGTTTGCAGCAGATCGAGATCCAGTTTGCCGTCAACGATGTGCCGGCCCAGATTGATGCTTCCCAAATTGCAAACCGCCGTTTCATCCGGGCTGGTGTTTAGCAGGATTTCCGTACACAGATTACTGCTGTGAACGACTCCGGCGTGATCTTGGGGCGAACGGATATTGGAGGGGTCTTTGAACGTGACCCACGGATGACCGGTTTCAAAGGTCCGCGTTAGCAGTTTTCGCCAAAGCTCGGTTGCCGGCATCGTGCGATGTTGCCGCAAGCGACCGGCGGCGGCTTCGGCTTCATGGTGCTCATAGCGATCCTGAAACGCGGCGCCGAACGTGTCGTGCAAGTCGGGCACCTCGTCGGGGCTGAACAGAGTCCAATTGCCGCCGGCTTGCAGTCGCTGCATGAACAGATCGGGAATCCACGCGGCGGTGTGCATGTCGTGTGTTCGCCTGCGTTCGTCACCAGTGTTTTTGCGAAGGTCCAGAAATTCGACAAAGTCCAGGTGCCACGGTTCCATGTAGGCACAAACGGCGCCTTTGCGTTTGCCGCCTTGGTTGACCGCAACGGCGGCGTCGTTGACGATTTTCAAAAACGGAATCACGCCCTGGCTTTCGCCGTTGGTACCGTTGATCCGAGCACCCGTGGCACGAATGTTGGTCCAATCGTTGCCCAACCCGCCGGCCCACTTGGACAGCCGCGCGTTATCGCCGACTGACTTGAAGATATGGTCCAGGTCGTCTTGAACGGTTGTCAGGTAGCAACTGCTTAGCTGTGGATGCGGTGTTCCGGAATTGAACAACGTCGGCGTCGCACTGGTGAAGCGGAATGACGAAAGCAATTCGTAGAACTCGATGACTCGGTCTTCGCGGCCTTCGGTTTCGGCCAGTGCCAATCCCATGGCGACCCGCATCCAAAAATATTGGGGCGTTTCGATGCGACGGCCTTCAATGTGAATCAAATAGCGATCGTAAATCGTCTGCAAACCGAGATAGCGAAAGTTGCGATCCCGCGAAGGTTGCAGGGCATCGGCAATTCGGCCCAAGTCGAGCGAGCGGAGGTCTTTTGAAAGCCGGCCGGCGCGGACGCCTTCAATGACGTAGTGTTCGAAGCGATCCCGGTGGGCCGTTTCAAAGTCGGCAGCGAATTGCGTCGTGCCGATCGCCTGGCGATAAATGATGCTCGCTTGTAATTCGGCAGCAAGCCGGTCGTAGCCGGGATCGCGTTCGATTCGGCTGCGTGCCGACAGCACCAGAGAACGAGTGACGTCGTCGGGCGTCATGCCATCGAACGCGCCGCGAATGACTTCGTCAACGATCCCGTCGATGTTGACTTCGGGAAGGCTGGCCGCCTCGCAGCGCCGGAGAG
>JBCCRW010000091.1:0-16563 GCA_039201055.1 Planctomycetota bacterium
CAGCTTTGGTCATTTCGGGGGTTCTCAGACCAGCCGCAGACAACGGACAGAACTTAAGGGTTTTGGCACTAGCGCCTCGCCGCTCACTGGATTTGACGCCCCATTACGCGTTGGTTTGTCCCCGGATGGTTCTTTGGGCGACCAACCAAGCCGATTTCAGGTGCTGGCGATAATCGTCCGGAGTCATCAACCAGTCGCCCGCCGGCGCCTGCATCTCGAACAACCAGCCGGCGCCGTAGGTGTCGGCGTTGATCACCGAGGGATCATCCAACGCCTCTTCATTCATGCCCCGCCAAATGCCGGCCGCGGGAGCATACAAGTCGCTTTCGGCCTTTTTGCTTTCAATCGAACCGATGTTTTGACGAAGCGCAACCGGTGCCGAATCATCGGGCAACCAATCCAAAAAATAAACATCCTGCAACAAGCGAACGGCATACGCGGTTAAACCAAACCGGAATCGCTCGGCCGACACCTCGACCGCCCACATGTGATTGGAAACGTAACCACGATCCAACGGGAATGTGGCTTCGAATTCGCCCATGGCGAACGTAAATTCGCCGCTGACACTATCCATCGCTGACACGCCGCCGCCATAAATTCAAAAGTGACACCGGCACGGACCGGTCCATTGCGAAGTCGATCACGTGTAGCGAACGTTCTGGTGTTCAGGTTCAAAGAACGCCGGCAGCAACGAATCGACTCGCAACAAACCTGCGGGAGTCACGCGGATTTCGTTGCCATCGATCTGGGCCAAGCCGGCGTCGACGTAGCCGTCCCAAACGTCCCGCCATTGCAGCAGAACATCCACATCAAACTTTTGTTGAAAGTAATCGCGATGAATGTAACCACGCTTTAACAGCAAGATCATTTCGCGAATCAAACGCTGGTGCGGCGTTGGCACAAAGCCACGTCCCAGGGGCAGCTGTCCACTTTCGACCGCGCCCAAATAGCCTTTCATGTCGGCGATATTTTGGTAGTGCACGCCGCCAACATGGCCAAAGCTGGCGATCCCGGTGGCCAACAAGTCCGCACCCATCCACAAATTATCGCGATAAGAAAAATTGACCTTCGACGGATCTTTGACCACCGTGTACGCGCTGCTGACCGCGTACCCTTCTTCCTTGAAACGGTCGAATGCGTAGGTCACCCAATCGCGTTTGGTTTTCCAATCCGCAACGGGGCTCTCCTTGCCGCCCTTCAAGATGTCGGCCGAATACACCGTATTGAATGGCAATTCCATTTGATAGATCGTCACCGATTCGGGCGACATCTCCAAGGTCTTGTCGATGTTGATTTTCCAGTTGTCCCAGGTTTCGCCCACCATGCCGGCGATCAAATCGATGTTGACGTTGGGAAATTCGGCCGCCTTGATCCAGTCCCAAGCTTTGTAAACCTGCTTGGACAAATGTGCGCGGCCGTTTTCTTCAAGCAACTTGTCCGAGAAGTTTTCGACACCCAATGACAAACGCGTCACGCCCATGACATCACGCAGCGTCTTGACCTTGGTTTCGCTTAGCGTTCCCGGTTCGCATTCAAAGGTGACCTCTTCGGCGCCGTCCCAGGTGATGTGCTGACGCAGCCGATCGGCCAACTTGGTCAGTTGTTTGGGTGAAAGGAAGCTGGGCGTTCCGCCACCGAAATAGACGAACCGAAACGGTCGCTCGCCCATCGCCCGGCTGCGGCTGACCATTTCGATTTCGCTGCACAAGGCGTCCACATAGCCTTGCACCTGAGCGGCGTTGACGTTGGTGAAGACTTTGAAATAGCAAAATTTGCACCGTTTGCGGCAAAACGGGATGTGCAAATACAGCCCCAGCGGCGTGTCCTCCCAGGGCGGCGCGTCCAGCGCCGCCTGGACCTCGGGAAGCGTCTCGCGGGTCCACTGGCTGTACGGCGGATAATTCGAAATGAAGTAACTGCCGACCTCCGTCTTTTCGGTGGTGGCACTTTCGCCGGGGGAAGCGGTGGACATCGAGGCGAACCGGTTTCGGCTGGGAGGCTGGGGACGGAGTGGCTGGGATCTAGTTGACGGTAGGCTGGCCGCCGAAACATAGTACCACGCCGTCATCATCGGCCACGATTAAACGGCCCGATGGGTCGCTGGCGCCGGTGGATTGCCCATTTTCTGACGCTGCGGGGCCGAAATCGATTGCCGGTGGAGCGCTAAACTTGCCGCGAATTTCATACATCCATTCTTGTTTGCCCGTTTGAATGTCCAAGCGAGTCAGTCGGCCGTCGGTCGATGCGACCCACACGTCCTGGCCGGCAATCACGGGCGAAGCGTCGGCCAATTTTCGCAGCGGATAACGCCACAGCCGCTTGCCGTCGGCCAGCGAAATGGCGTCGACGGTCTTTCGAGCCCCCGTGACGATGGCGACTTCGCGGTTGACGGCCGCGTCGGTTTGATATTCCTGGCCGCGAATTTCCGAATCGTATCGCCACACGACTTCCCCGGTCTTGGGCTGGATCGCAAACACGATGCCGGCCATCGACGGCACGATCAGCGCACGGGGTTTGCCCTTCGAATCGGCTGGGTTGACTTGCGAAGCATCCGCCGTTGGTTTGTCAGCCAGCGGCGTGTCGGCCGGCGGTGGATAGGCTGGCGTGCTGCCGCAGGGTCCTTCGATGGGCACCGCTTCGCCCACGGCCATCCCGGTGCTCAAGTCGATTCGATGCAGTTTGGCGTCGCAGCCACCGACGAAAGTCAGGCCGTCAACGACGGTGGGCGAACAGCGCAGTTGGTCGTCCGCTTGGTACACCCAGGCGATTTTCCCGGTCTCTAAATCCAGCGATTGCAGTTTTCCGTCCTGGCTGGTCACCAGAACGCGACCATCGACAAAGGTCGCCGCCGCGCTGATTTCGGCATCGGTTTCCAGTGCCCACAACACCCCGCCATCCTCGGGACGCAGGCAATGGATCGCGCCGTAGATGTCCGCCACGACGATCCGCAGCAACTTCCCGTTTTCGATCTGCAGCGAAGCGGCGGCGTCAAAACCGCTGTCGAAATCTTTCTTCCAGCGTGGCTTGCCGGTTTTGCGATCCAGTGCGTGAACGCTGCCCATCACATCGGTCAAGACGATCAGATCGCCGCCGATCACCGGAGAAGTCTCGATGGCCTCGCCGGCCTCGTATTTCCATAACTCGACCAAGTCGGCCGGCAGCGAGCGGTGAACAAAACCCGTCCCCGTGACGTCCTTGCGTGCGAAGGGCCAATCGGCGCGGGCGAATGCGGCCGGCAAACACAGCATCCCCAACAGGACCACGCACACCTGGACGATGATCGCCCGCGGCCGCGACACGTTCGCGGTAGGCGGCCGATTCGCCCGTCGCGAAAACCCCCTGGAAGGATTATTTTTGATGAGAAGCCTTTTTTTGAAGGCAAGATTATTTTTGCTGGCAGACTTATTTCTGCTGGCAGATTTATTTCCGCTGGGTTGGGCCGTTTCAAATTCGATTCGATTCATGCATTTCATCCTCACTTTTTCATCCCCCACTTTCGGTGCGCTGTTTTCACGGCGCCGCCCTCAATGCTCTGCGTGACGCTCGGCCGGACCCGGCACAAACATATGATCGCCGAACATCGGTACCTTGTCGAACAGGGCGCTGAATTGGTGGAATTGCGGCTGGATTACATCGGCCGGGCGGTCCAGCTCAAACGGTTGCTGGATGAACGGCCGGGGCCCGTCGTGATTACGGCCCGGCGACGCGAAGATGGTGGGCGTTGGCGGCGGAGCGAGACGGATCGGCTGGCGTTGCTGCGGACCGCCATCGCCGCGGGCGTCGAATACGTCGATATCGAAGCCGACGTGGCCGCCCAAATTCCTCGCTACGGGATGACCAAGCGGATCATCAGCTATCACAATTTTGACGAGACGCCCGAAAACCTGGAAGAATTCCACGCGGCGATGGCCGATGAAGACGCCGACATCGTCAAAATTGCCACCATGGCGACCTGCTTTTCGGACAACCTGCGGATGATCGATCTGGTCCGCAACGCCAAGGTGCCGACCATCGGCATCTGCATGGGCGAACTGGGTTTGATCACCCGCATCATGAGCGACCGGCTGGGGTCCCCGTTCACCTACGCGACGTTCAGCAAGGACAAGAAGATGGCCCCGGGCCTGCTGCTGTGGAAGGATCTGCAAAATCTTTATCGCTACAACGGCATCGGCGACGCGACGGCATGGTTTGGTGTGGTTGGCGACCCGATCGCGCATTCGTACAGCCCGCTGATTCACAACACGGCGTTTTTTGACCAAGACATCGACGCGCGATACTTGCCGATCCGCGTGACCCGCTCGGACATGCAAACCTTTGTGGAACACGCCAAGGAGATGGGCATCTCCGGCCTGAGCGTGACGATCCCAAACAAAGAGGAAGCACTGCGGTTATGCACGCAGGCGGAAAGTAGTGCCAGCGGCATCGGCGCGATCAACACAATGATTTTCCAGGGCGACGAAATCCTGGGCTACAACACCGATTATCGCGCCGCCATGGATTGCATCGAAGAAGCGATGGAGCTGGACCGCAGCAACCCGCGTTCGCTGGCCAATGTCCCCTGCATGGTCCTGGGCGCCGGCGGCGTCTCGCGGGCCGTCGCGTATGGCTTAAAGCAACGCGGCGCGAACGTGCATTTATCCTCACGAACACTCGAGCGCGCCCAAGTGCTGGCGGCGGAACTGGGTTGCCGCGTTGTCGAATGGACCGAGCGTCACGATACTCCGGTGAAACTGCTGGTTAATGGCACGCCCGTCGGCATGCACCCCGATGTCGATAGCAGCCCGTACAACGAGGCCAACATCAACCAGTACATGACGGTCTTCGACACGGTTTACAATCCCGAAAACACGCTGTTGATCAAACACGCGCGAGGCCGAAGCGCAAAGATCATCACGGGCATCGATATGTTTGTCCGCCAAGCGGCCTACCAATTCAAATTGTTCACCGGCAAGGACGCTCCGGTGGCGCTCATGCGGCAAACCATCAAGGACGCGACCAACCCATGGAACCTGAATTGAACACGCCGACGGGTGACATCGTCATCCGCCCGTCACGGGCCGGTGACGCCGAAGCCGTCCACGCCCTGATGCGGCCGGCCGTGATGAATCGCCAAATCCTGGCTCGTACCCAAGCCGAAATTGTCGAATTGACTCGGCATGGCTTTGTCGCCCAAAAATCCACGGATGCGGACGCCGATGCGGTTGATTCAGGTGCAATCATTGGTTTTTCCGCGATCGAAGTCTACAGTTCCAAGTTGGCCGAATTGCAAGGTTTGGTCGTGGACCCGCGGTACCAAAACCGCGGCATCGGCCGGCGCCTGGTGCTGGCGTGCATCGAGCGGGGCCGCGAACTGGGCATCATGGAGGTGCTCGCGATCAGTTCCTCGGAAACTTTCCTACAGTCCTGCGGTTTTGATTTCTCGTTACCGGACCAAAAGAAGGCCCTGTTCTGCCAATTGCGGCCAAGACCCAAAGACTTGTTGTAGGGATGATTTGCTGTAGCGTTAGTTTGTTGTAACGCTGATTTGGTGTAACGCTTCGTCGATCGGCGGACGTTACGGCTGGCCCACCCGTAGCAACTGCTGGTTTGCATTTCCCCAGTCGCGGAACACACTCAGGTGCACTTTGCTGTTCGCATCGAATTCCGCCAGCATTTGATCCAACACGCCGATGCGTCGCAGCCCCTCTTGTATCCAGTCCTTGCGGCGATTGTTTAATTGCTGCTTGTCGCGGATGATCTGTTCACCACGATAACCGGCGATGCGATAAGCGACCCGTTCGACTTCGTCCAAACGCTTGGATTCGAAATCGACGCCCTGGGCGGCCAGTGCCCATTGCTCGGCCCAGGACGAAAAAATCGT
Source organism: Planctomycetota bacterium (assembly GCA_039201055.1). Taxonomy (GTDB): domain Bacteria; phylum Planctomycetota; class Planctomycetia; order Pirellulales; family Pirellulaceae; genus Rubripirellula. The sequence goes on from JBCCRW010000091.1 coordinate 5,861, forward strand.
TCGTGAGATCGGCGACCATTGGGCCGACGGGTCCACGCGGGCAGCCAAACGCAAGCGGAGCGTGACTTTTCTTCCTACTCGCAAGTCGCCCCGCAAACCCAACGCGACGCTTTCGTCTTCGTCGCCGGGTGTCAGCACCGCGACAAAGGTTTGCCGAATCGAATCGGTGGGAGCTTCCAGCCAAGACACATCAATCGTTTCCGGCCAATCCAAAACCAACTTGGTTCGGGTATCCCGCATCCACGGCGCGATGCGCAAATCCCACACCGCTTCGGTATCGGCCGTTTCGGTACGCAGCGACCAGGCGTCGGTGACGACAGCGCGGCGGAGATACAGGCTTTTTGGGCCGCAGGTCAGACGCGAGTTGGCCAACAACCGGCCGGCGACGGTCCCGGCACGCGGGATCAAGGGCTGCAAGGCCAAGCGCGGCGTCGAACCGCTCGCCGTTCCATGGGTGATGGCCAGCAGCGGCATGTCCGCTGAATCGACAATCCGCCCCAAGCACGTGGCGTCGATCTTCGCGGCGTCGTCGTTTGTGGTGGAATCGTTTGTGGTGGAATCGTCGCCGCCGGCGACGAAGCGAAGTTCATCGCTTGGAAAGTCGAATCGCAGCAACATGTCGTCTGGATTCGATGTGGGATGCGGGATATCCAGCGGCAGCGGTAATGGGTCGACAAAGTCCCAAGACGCAATGTCGACCTGCGGCGCGTCGTCAACCGGCGGCGCGAGATCCACCTGCGGCGCGCCGGAATCACCCGGTAGCGTCTCCGCCTTGCCGGGTTCGGTTTGCGTTTCCGGATCCGGCTTGATCGTGGTCGGGTCGTTGGCAAGATTCAGGTCGTCATTTGCGGTCTGATCGTCGCCTTCGTTTATCGCTTCAAATTTGTCTTCGTTTGCACTTCGATTTGCCGTGTCCAAATTCGACAAACTGATTTTGCGTTGCGTCGCGTCGCCGGAAAACCAATCGTCCATTTCGGCGCGCAAACGATTCTTCTCGGCCGCCTTGTAGTCTTCGTTTGCCATTTGCAGCGAATCATCGAGCACCTCCAACTCTGCTAGCTCGCTTGAACTTGAACTTGAACTTGAACTTGAACCTGAACCTGAACCTGAACCTGAACTTGAACTTGAACCTGAACTTAAACCCGTACTCGTACTCGCACTCGATTCAAAAAACAAATACGGCCAAGCGATGCCGCAGACCAGCAGCGCGCCGGCGGCGAGCGTTCCGATGACGATTCGTTTTCGTGACGGGGTCGCGACGCGTTCCCGTGACGGCAATGTCTCGGCGACGCCAGCGTCGACGACGATGGGATGGGCATCGGGCGGCGATGGGGAATCGTTTTCTCCCGACGCTCCGGCCGGTTCACCTTGAAGAACGGGTTCACCTTGTCGAACGGGTTCGTCTTGACGGACGGTTTCTTGCTGACGAACCAATCGTCCATCGCCACGGAGCCCCCAGTGGCGGATACCCGGCCATGCTTCGGGGTGCCACCGAGTCGGGTCGGCGGGCAGATCGTGCGTGGGCGACTCGAGCGTGGCTTGGCTGCGCCAATGCGAGATGACGTCGGCCGGCGGTGGCCCAAGTCGCTCGACGACGTCGGCCAGGGGCTCAGTGGACTCGCGGGGCTCAGTGATCTCGGTGGACTCGCGGGGCTCAGTGATCTCGGTGGACTCGCGGGGCTCGATCGGATTCACGGCGACGATTCCGGGGTGACCAAACCGGGTGGAAAAACGGGCGGATGACGCCGTGAGTTTAGCCGTTGCCCGGTGTGCTGCTGCTCAGGACCGTCGCGACTGGCAAAGTTTTCCCGCCCTGATCTACCGGAATGACCAAACCCTCGGCTCCGGTCGTGCCGATAACTCCGCCTGGAACGATTGTGCTTTCGTCCGTTTAAGGGGGCCGAAGGCCTGATATCAAAAGGCCTAGGCTGCGGAGACGTTTACAAATGCTGCGACTGACTCGAAATCTTTTTTCTGGCGCTGCCACCTGGACCCGCGGGCTCGCCGCCGGGTTGGCGTTGACGGCGATGACATCCGCCACGGCTCAACCGCCGCGGGCAATGCAAACGATGGACCTTGCGGCCAGCGGCTTTGTGATGCCCGCGACCGGAGCGGTCCCCGCGGGGGCGTACGCTCCTGAAATGATGCCGGGCTCGGGTATGGGATACGGCCCGGGCATGGGATATGGCTCCGGTGCGATGCCCGCATCGGGGATCGGCCTGGCCGCTTATCACGCGGGCACCCACGATGCTGGGATGCCCATGGGCTACGGTGGTCACATGGGATACTCGACCGGCGTGATGCCGGTCGGTTTCTTGTCACCCGGCTGTGATTCGGCGGGTTGCGACGGCATGGGTGGTTGCGACGGCATGGGTGGCTGTGAAGGCTATCCCGGCGGCGGTTGCGGCGGTCCGATGCGGGCGCTTGCCCACGGCGGATTGCTGGGCGAGATGATGGGCAACTCCTGCGGCGGCTGCTCGGAGCACTCCATGTTTTCGCCCGGGGCCTTGCTCAGCCGACTGGCCGTGCTGCGTCCTTATTCCGAGCCGGGACGCTGTGCCCAACGTTGGTATGACATTTCGGTGGAGGCCATGGTGCTTGGACATTCCGACCAGACCTTTGGCGGAACCGGTGGCGTAATCACCAGCCTGGGCCAGGGTGATCCCGGGGCGCTGAACGCGACATCGACGGTGGCGTTGCGATCCGGTGCGGCGGACGTTGGCGACTTGGAGCCGGGCGTTCGGGTTTCCGGGGCGTTGATCTTTGGGCCCGGCGGCAACGTCGAATTCACCTACATCGGTGGCCAGGAATGGGACAGCCGCGCCCATGCCTTTTCGCCGGCGATCTTCGCCGGGGGCGTGCTGACCGATGGAGCGGACCTGTTTTCCTTCTTGACCGACTTTGGAACCAACAACGCGGGCGGCTTCGATGACACCGACCGCAGCGTGGAACAATCCTTGCGGAGCCGATCGGTGTTTCACAGCGGTGAAGTGAATTATCGTCGCCGTGTTGTTGGACCCTACTGCCGCTTTCAGGGTTCATGGTTGCTGGGTTTGCGATACGTTCGCTTCGACAACAGCCTGCGTTACGCGGCGGTCGGTTTGCAAAACAATGCGGCCTCGGCCGACGACCTTCGCTTCTTTGATACCGGCAACAATTTGCAGAACGAAATGTTCGGTGTCCAAACCGGCGGTGACTTTTGGTACTCGCTGGTCCCCGGCATCAGCCTCGGCGTCGGCGGCAAGATTGGTTGGGTTGCCAACGACATCGAACAAACGATGGACGTTGCCGCCAACTCGGTCGGGCCCAATGCCACCGCCGGGCGTCAATTTGACAATCACACGGCCAGTGATTCGACGCTGCTGGGCGAATTCGAATTCAAGGCTCTGTACCGGCTTTCGCATTCCTGGACGGTGCGGTCGTCGTACTTCTTGCTGGGTGTGGACGAATTGGCAGTCGCCGGGATCGACGCCGATGGCGTGCTGAGCACCGCGAACGGGGGAACGCTTCAGGCCAGCCCACTGACATTTGATTCGATGGTGATCCAGGGCTTCAGCGTGGGTGCCGAATACACCTGGTAGGGTTGGGTCCACGGGGACAGCATGCAGCGTCACTGCAAGGAAGGTCACTGCAAGGAAGATTGCATCGTGGCATGAATCACCAAGCCCGCCCCGCGTGCAAACGCGGGCGGGCTTTTTTCGTGTCCCTTTCCGGATTCGCAAGGTTAGCGGCGACGGCCATCGTCGTGGAACTTTGGCGGGCCAAAAAACGTCTTAGCGTGGGTCGTTTTGCGGGTCTGGCGGTTTCGTTGACACCCTGATGGCCCGAACTAGAATCGCAAAACTTGTCAGTTTCGTCGATTTTCCCAACCGGGACGACCTTTCTGTTTCATCTGTTTGAGCCGGTCGGCGGGAGCCTTCGGCGATCCGGTTTGGCAAATCGGCGAATCTGGGTCCTGGCCCAATCCGATGAACCAAAGAAGAAGGGTGGGTGGATGGAGATGTGACGCGACCGACTTTGGAGGCAGGATTTTCCTCCAAATAATCCAATACGGAACCCTATCCAGTGCACGCGTCGTCCAAAGTGCGGCGATCCGGCATTCTTATCCATCCCCTGCTGCTTTTTCATTTCGCCAGCGTCTTCGAAACACGCACGAAAGCTGGCGAGCGTGAATTCCCATCGGAAACTTGTCATCCATGATCCGACGTCGCCCATCCACCACTCGATCCATGTCATCGTCCGCTCGGGCCATGTCATCGTCCGCCCGGGCCAATTTATCGTCCACTCGGGCCCGGTCATCGTCGAAGCGTGGGCGTGATGGCAGTCGCCGCCGGATGCTGCTGCAAAGCTTGGAACCGCGACAACTTCTGGCCGGCGACCTGCCGCTGGACAGGGGTCCCAATAACATTGGGGACATCCCCGCGTTCCAGTACATCGAACAGGAAGCGGTCGGCGAATTTGGCGTCAACGACGAATTGTTCAATGCCGAAACGGTGCCGCTGGGGACCGGCCCCGGCCAAGAACAGGCCGTCGACATCAGTGGTTCGGCAAGCTTCCGTGTCAACGCGCCCTCGAGCCCGGTCCTGACCTCGGATTTGGACACCTATCGGGTCGATCTCAGGCAGGGCGACGTCCTTGACATCGCGGTCCAGGGCGCCCTGGGCAGCATCGATCTGTTTTACGGCAACGGTCGGTACTTTATGGGTACCGACAGCAACCAGTCGTCGTATCCCATCGGGTCGCCACTGCAAACCGAGGGCAATGCGGCGATGGCGGTCGTCGTGCCGGAAACGGGCACCTATTACATCCAATCGGCGCCGCTTTTTAATTCGACAACCTACACCATCGGCCTGCGGGCCTATCGTCCCGTCGCCGAAAGGTTGCCGGTGGGCGGTCAACAAATCATCTTCATTGATTATCGCGAACAAATCATCAACTCGAACGAGTTCGGTTTCGGCCCCACCCAAACTCGCTTCCTCCGTTCTTTTGGCGACACGCTTGCCGGCTTGGATCCGACCTTCGGAACCAACGCCGGCACGCCCAATGAGGCGTTGATCAACGATATCCAGGACGACATCCTGGCCGAGGTCACCGAGATGTTTGCCGAGGTCGGCGAATTTACCGGTGATCCGGCACTCAGCGGGAACAACGGTGACTTCGCCGTGACCGGTAATCCCGGCGAGTACGGCGTGACCATCATCGACTCGCGGGTGTGTGACGGGACGCCCGGCTTGTGCGAAGCTTCGTTCGGTCCGACCACGATTCGCGTGACCGTGACGGGAACCCAGGAGGACTTCTTCGATCTTCCCATCAACGGGATCGCCCAATCGGTCGACGTTGGAAATTTCCGATTTGACGATCGTGCAATCACTTTGGTGGACGGTTCGGTGGCCGAGGCCAGTATCGTCCCGCGGTCGGGCGCGTTTTCATTCGCCGATGTTTTTGTGCGGAAGATCTCCAGCACCATCGCTCACGAAATCGCCCACTCGGTCGGGATCTATCATACTAACAACGAAAATGGCATTGCGTCCATCATCGACACCGGTGGATCCGAAATCGGCGTGTTTCAAGATGGCGGCACGGGTCCCGATGGGATTGCCGGAACCGCTGATGACGTGTTGACGCGATTCCGCGATGACTTTTTCGATCCCGACCAGGGCTTTTTCGGCCGTGAGGAAGTCATCAACTCGCTGGCCAACGTGTTGGTCACCGGGGCGTCCGGCGACTCGCTGGCCGGCGGCCGCGTCTTCAGCGACGCCAACGGCAACGGCATTGATGATCTGGAAGATGGACTGCAAGGCGTGCGTGTCTATGCCGACCTGGACGGCGATGGCATTTTTGATCCGACCGAACCATCGGACGTAACGGACTCCAATGGCAACTATCAACTTCTCGTTGCACCGGGAACTTACACGGTTCGCTTGATTGCACCGGAGGGTTTTCAGCCGACGACCGCGACATCCGTCATCGTCAATTCCGCCGCCCAGGTCGCACCGGTCTTTGGATTCCGCCAAATCAATCCGGACGTCACGGGAACGACGTTCTTGGATGAAGACGGCAACGGCGTCTTCGACGATGACGAAGGCCGGCTGGCCAACGTGTTCATTTATGCCGATCTGGATGGCGACGATCGACCCGACCTGGGCGAACCGGGTGTCAGCTCGGACGCAGACGGCGAATATTCGCTGGATTTGCCCGGACCGGGCACTTACGTCATTCGCGCCGTGGTGCCGCCCGGCTTTGAACAAACCACACCCGACGCCAGCGAAAACTTTGAGGTCATCGTCAGTTTCGACGGCACGAACTTTGACAGCGTCGCGGATTTTGGATTCCTGGCCAGCCAGGACTTTGGTGACGCACCGGCCAGCTATGACACGGCGACGGCCAGTCACGGCATCCTTCAGGGGCTGCGATTGGGAACGCAAATCGATCGCGAAGGCTCCGCTGCGATCACCAGTGACGCCAGCGGCGATGATACCACCGGCAGCGATGACGAAGACGGTTTTCAAGTGCTCACCCCCGTCGCCCCGGGAGCCGCCGCGACCTTGCGGGTGACCGCCACCAACGACACCGCACAACCCGGTTACATCAGCGTCTTCTTCGACGCCAACCTGGACGGTGATTTCACCGACGCGGGCGAACAAATTGTCACCGACGCGCTGGTCCCGGCGGGTTCCGGGCTGGACACCTATGACTTCACCATCAATGTCCCCGGATCGGTCGCGCTGGGCGATTCTTTTGCCCGCGTTCGGCTGTCGGCCAACCGCGGTGTCGGCCCCAGCGGTTTTGTTCTGGCCGGCGAAATCGAGGATCACCCGGTTCAAGTTCGCGAATCGGCTGGGCTGGCCAACAACGATTCGATCAGCGTGCCGCGGAACGCACTGGCCTTTGAACTGGATGTCTTGGAAAACGATTTCGTTACCGCGACCAACGGTTTGCAAATCACGGGTGTGCAAACGCAGTTTGGCACCTCGCAAACCAACGGATTTGTTCGCATTGCCAACGACGGGCAATCCATTTTCTTCACACCGACAACCGGTTTCAGCGGAGAAACGTTCTTTACCTATTCGGTGATCGACGCGGCTGGCAACACCGACACCGCAACGGTCACCTTGCAGGTCCAATTCCAGTCGCTGACGCCGATCGCCTTGGATGACATTTTCACGGTTCCCGAAAATTCCAACAACCGTCCGCTCAACGTGCTGGACAATGATCTGCCCAGCATCTTTGGCGGCTTGTCGATCATCAGCGTCAGCTCCGGCACCGCCGGTGGTGCGGTCAGCATCGTCGGCGGCGGCCAGTCGCTGCGCTACACACCGCAACCGGGATTCAATGGGTCCGAACAATTCCTTTATGGCATCCAGGATTCCCAGGGCAACACCGACACGGCGACGGTCACGATCAACTTGGCACCGGGCGTTCCGGAGAACGACGAGGTCGCCTTTGATTTTGAATTCCTAAACGCCTTTGATGAAACACCGCTGGCGGGAAGTATTCGCGCCGGCGAGCAATTTAAGGTTCGCGTCACCGTCGATGACATCGCCTTTGGTCGTGTCACACAGGGTGTTGCGTCGGCGTTCCTGGACGTCTTGTACACCGACGAACTGTTGAATGTGGTGACCGAGGAAGTGGGCGGCACCGTTCGCCCGGTGATCGACTTTGGGCCGCTGTTCAGCGACTTTGTTGGCAATGGTGAATTCGCCAATGCCAACGTCAGTACCCCCGGCATCATCGACGAAGTCGGGTCGGTCCAAGCCTTTGGTGGTGGCGGCTTGCAGTCCCACGACGGACCGGTGGAACTGTTCACGATCACGATGTTCGCCGTTGGACCGGGCACGGCGGTCTTTGCCGGTGACCCCGCGGACGACCCGACCAGCGAAACGATTTTGATTAACGAAGATGAAGTCGTGCCGTTTGATCGCCAGCGGCTCGGTCGCGGCGAATTGCTGATCACACCGGCGACGGACAACTTCACCGCCGCGGTCGACGATTCCTTCCCCGATGGCCGCGACAGCAACAACAATTTGATCACGGTCGGCACTAGCGCCGCCTTGGACGTCTTGGACAACGACCAATTCGGCGAAACGGGCAACCTGATTGAGTTCGGCTTGGTGACTCAGCCCGCGCTCGGTTCGATCACGATTAACGACAACAACACGCCCGACAATCTGCTGGACGACTTTTTCAGTTACCAACCGCGACCCAATGAATCGGGCTTGGAAAGTTTTCGCTACGTGATTGCCACCGCCGACGGGGTTCGCAGCATCGCCAGCGTGACCTTTCCGGTCGGCACCGTGGAAACGGACGTCAGTCTGACTTTTAACCTTGTTGATGAAGCCGGCAACGACATCACCGAAGTCGCCGTTGGACAACGCTTCGGTATCGAAGTCTTTGGCGAAGACACTCGGCTGGGAACCACCCAGGAAATCTTTGCGGCCTATCAGGACGTGATGTACTCGAGCGATCTGATTGTGCCCTCGGATCAGATTCAAAACGACATCTTCAACTTTGACGTCGAATTCGAACCCGCCTTCGATCTGGACGGCAACTTTACCGGTGGCGATCCGATCAACCCCGATGCCGGCGACGCGGCCTCCGGTGACGCGACCGTTCCGGGAATCATCAACGAATTTGGTTCGTTCAACGGCGATGACGCGGACTTGGACAACCCCGCCAAGATCGCAACCTTGTTCTTTGTTGCCGTCGATGGTGGCACCGCCGTTGTCGTGGGTGGGCCGGCCGAATTGTTCCCCGACAACGACACTTTGGTGCGTGGCCAAGACGATCCGGTTCCCGTGGATCGTATCCTGTTCGACAAACTGACGTTCCCCGTCACCGGCTCGGGTGCCCAAAACCAGCTGAACCGTTTCGACGTCAATAACGACGGTCGCGAAACGCCGATGGATGCCTTGTTGGTCCTGAACCATATCCATCGCTCGCGATCCTCCGGCGAAGGCGAACAGGGCGGCAGCGGTTCAAGCCCATCGCACTACACGGACGTCAATGGCGACCGCAGGACCACGCCACTGGACGCCCTCCAGGTGCTCAACCAACTTCGTCGCAACAGCCTCGGCAGCGGCGAAGGGGAATTCGCCTCGGGGTCGGCCGAACTTTCCGCCGACGCGGGAACCAGTTCGATCGCCATCGATGCCCTCACCGTCATCCATACGGACACCTCGGCCGAACGAGTCGTGGATGAAGTGTTGTCAGCCGAATCATCGGCCGATGGGCTAATGTCCTTCGGCGATGAAGATGGGCTTGGGCACGTTTGCGACGCCATCGACATGCCGCAAATCGATGACGCCGACGACCGCGAGCCGATCGACGAGGGCCTGCTGGCGTTGTTGTCCGAGGACCAGTAGTCGGGGACCACAGGCGTCGGGGCCGGGAATCGTCCGCAAGCAGGCTACCGGGCTCAGCCGTGACGGCCTTGGGGCGGCAGATCGGAACGACCAATGCCCATGCCCCACGATTCGACTTTTCGCTGCCAATCACGCAACAGCGCGCCGCACAGGAACGTTGCGTTGGATGCATAGCGCGGAATCAAACGACGTGGGTCCGAAGCGGCGCGATAAGCCCATTCCAAACCAGCCTTGCGGAAGGGCACCGGCGCCCGTTTGGCGGTTCCGGCGATGAAGTCAAACGAAGCGCCCAGTTGAATGCTGACCGGCACGCCCAGCGACCGGTAGTGTTCATGAATCCAGCGTTCGCCCTTGGGTTGACCAAATGCGACCAACAGGATCTCCGGCTTGGCGTCGCGAATTCGTTGCAGGGTCGCTTGCCGCTGCGCCGCTGACACGCGGCCAAAGGGCGGCGAGTCGACGCCGGCAATTCGCATTCCCGGAAATTGACGGGCCAGGGCTTCGGCACATGTTTGGCCAACGCCAGGCTGGCCGCCCAGGAAGTAGATTCCCCATTGCCGATCGGCGGCCAACTCGGCCAATCGATAAATCAACTCACTGCCGGCAACACGAGTCGGCAACGGTTTTCCGGTCAATCGACTTCGCCAAACAATCGGTTGCCCGTCAGCCAGGATTAAATCCGCATCCTCGGTGATCCGGCGGACGTCGGCTTGGCGGTGATGCAGCATCGCGTAATTCAAATTCGCGGTGATCACATAACCGGGTTGTTTGGAATTCACTTGGTCGCCAATCGCACGGATCGCACCCTCCATGTCGACGCGATCAAAGGGAATGTCCCAAACCCAGGTGATCTCTCGCGGACGCTGGGTTGGCGCGGACGGCGTTGGGGGTGTCGGCGTTTGTGGTGTCGTGGTCTTCGGGGCGACGACGGGGACGTGACCCAACCCAGAATCAAAGCCCGGCCCGAGGTTGGGGCTTGAGAAGTTGGCGGAGTCAGGCATAGCGGGCGTCGCGGCCACATTGATCGTGGCTGCGGAAAAGGTGACTTGGCAGACGCATGGACTGCGAAAACCTAGGTCGCCTGCGTTGCCGCCCGTCCGCGATGCGAGACGAAACCGCCGGCGTCTTTTGGCCAAATGGAAACGTCAGCACGAAGAATCCGCAAAGTCGCGCCAAACGCGCGAGCGATCGTACGCACGCGCCGGTGAGCCGAAGGTGTGGCGACAGCCACGCGTCGGGCCGGAACACGTTTGCTGCCTTAAAACACGTGTCTGTCCAAGCACCCGGCTTGCGGCTGTCGCCGCAATCTCGGCTCACCTGCGCGAGCGGGTGAGCCGCTGG
>JBCCRW010000092.1:0-16525 GCA_039201055.1 Planctomycetota bacterium
CGACTTCGCCGCTGACCCGCACGGCATTGCTGTTCGTCTTGACGAACTTGCTGTCGATCTTCACGGCACCGGCGGTGACCGCCCAGGAAGCGACCAACACCGAAGCGACGAAAACCACCGATGCAAAATCGGAAAAACCGGCCGCCGGAAAAGAAGGCGACAAAAAGGTCTCCGAAGGATTCCAGGTTGACACCGTCGTGACGCTGGCAAGCGTGACCACCGAAGACGGCAAGATCGACTACAGCGCCCACACGGGAACGCTATTGCAAACGGCGGACGACGGCGACGAAAAGGCGAAGGTGTTTTTCGTCGCTTACACCAAGGTCGATGCCGAACAACCCAAGCGGCCGGTCACGTTCTGCTTCAACGGTGGACCGGGCAGCAGTAGCGTGTGGTTGCACCTGGGAATGCTGGGCCCCCAACGAATCGTTTTTCCCGACGACGCCACCCCGCTGCGTCCGCCCTACAAACTCAACGAAAACGCCCAAAGCTTGTTGTCCGTTTCGGATCTGGTCTTTATTGATCCGGTCAGCACGGGATACAGCCGACCGACCGAGGACGAAAAGAAATCACAATTCCACGGCTATCGCGAAGACGTCCGCAGTGTGTCGCAGTTCGTTCACGATTGGACGACCCACTTCGGCCGTTGGGAAAGTCCCAAATACCTGCTGGGCGAAAGCTACGGCGGCATTCGCGCCGCCGGCGTCGCGTCGTATCTGCAGGACCGCTACAACATGGAACTCAACGGCGCCGTGGTCATCTCGGGGGCCATCAACTTTCAAACGCTGCGGTTTTACGGCAACAACGACGTTCCCTGCATTTGCTTTTTGCCCACCTACGCCGCCACCGCGTGGTATCACAAACAACTCAGCCACAGTTGGCAAGAAAAGCCGGTGTCCGAAGTCGTCGCGGCTGCCGAAGCGTTTGCATTGGGTGACTACGCGGCGGCTCTGATTCAAGGCACCTCGCTGGCCGAGGACGAAAAGAAAAAAATCGCCGATCGCTATGCGGAATTGACGGGCTTGGACGCCGACTTCGTTCTCCGGTGCAACCTGCGGGTTTCGCAGCCGCGTTTTGGAAAGGAATTGCTTCGCGAACAAGGTCGCACGGTGGGCCGTTTTGATAGCCGCTATCAGGGGATCGACCGCGACGCGGCGGGCGAACGCATTGGGTACGATCCCAGCGGCGCGGCGATCTTTGGTCCCTTCACCGCGACGATCAACCAGTACCTGAGCGAAACGTTGAACTATCGCCAACCGCGGACCTACGAAATTCTGACGGGCAACGTTCAACCCTGGAATTACGACAACTTTGCCGGCCGCTACGTGGATGCTTCGGAAGAACTTCGCAGCGTGATGACGGCCAATCCGTACTTCAAGCTGTATGTCGCCTGCGGCTATTACGATTTGGCGACACCGCATTTCGCGATGAAGTACACGCTGGACCACTTGGGTTTGCCAGCCGAACGCCTGGACAATATCCAGGTCGAACATTTTGAGGGTGGCCACATGATGTACATCTACGAACCCGCGATGGCAAAATTGTACGACGACCTCAAAGCTTGGTACACGGAATCGGACGGTTCCTGAGGCCGACGTTTTCTGTGGCGCACGGTTCCTGCGGCCCACCCGCAGGGACCGGGGCTACCGTTTCAATTTGCAATGGAGAACAATGCGGCCAAGTTGCGGGAGTGTCGCGGACGTCTCGAGCGGAACCCGATTGTGACGCGTTGCGTTCGCCGGATCGATCGTTCCGAACGAGACCAACTGTTGCGGCGAAGTATCCGAAAGCTACCCAATCATGGGCTGTAACCCCGATGCCTGACATGAATCTGTACGCCGCTTATCTTGACGAAATCGAAGACCGCAAACGCGATGGCCTTCATCCCAAGCCGATTGATAGCGCCGATTTAACCAAGCAGATCATCGATCAAATCAAGGACCCGAGTCATCCCGACCGCGACGACTCGCTGAAATTTTTCATCTACAACACCCTGCCGGGGACGACCGCCGCGGCCGGGGTGAAAGCGGATTTTTTGAAAGACGTCATTCTTGACGCCGTCTCCGTTCCCGAGATTGACCAAGCTTTTGCTTTCGAACAATTGTCGCACATGAAGGGCGGGCCATCGATCCGCGTGCTCTTGGATCTGGCCCTGGGCGACGATGCGTCGATCGCGGCGGGAGCGGCAGAGGTGCTGAAATCCCAGGTCTTTCTTTACGAAGCCGACACCGGTCGGCTGGCAAAGGCCTATCAGCAGGGCAGTCCGATTGCGAAGCAACTGCTGGAGAGTTACGCCCGGGCGGAATTCTTTACCAGCCTGCCGGACGTCCCCGAAACGATCGATGTGGTTTCCTACATCGCGGGCGTGGGAGACATTTCGACCGACTTGTTGTCACCGGGCAGCGAAGCGCACTCGCGATCGGATCGGGAACTGCACGGCAAGTGCATGATCAACCCGCAAGCCCAACAAGAACTTGTCGAGCTACAGAAACAGCATCCCGACAAACGAGTGATGTTGGTTGCCGAGAAAGGCACCATGGGTGTCGGTTCCTCACGGATGTCCGGCGTGAACAACGTCGCCTTGTGGATCGGCAAACAAGCCAGCCCCTACGTCCCGTTTATCAATATCGCTCCGGTCGTTGCCGGCACCAACGGCATCTCACCCATTTTTCTAACAACCGTGGGTGTCACCGGAGGGATCGGAGTCGACCTAAAGAATTGGGTGAAAAAGCTGGACGCCGACGGCAGGCCTGTCCTGAATGAAGACGGCGAACCGATTTTGGAACAAGCCTACTCGGTCGAAACCGGCACCGTCTTCACGATCAACACGAAAGAAAAGAAGCTGTACCAGGGTGACAAGGAACTGATCGATCTTTCCAATTCACTGACGCCGCAAAAAATGGAGTTCATGAAAGCGGGCGGTTCTTACGCCATCGTGTTTGGCAAAAAACTGCAAACCTTTGCGGCCAACACACTGGGCATCGACGTTCCCCCGGTCTATGCACCGTCGAAAGAGATTTCACACCCAGGACAGGGGCTGACGGCGGTCGAAAAAATCTTTAACAAAAACGCCGTCGGTAACACGCCAGGAAAAGTCCTCCACGCCGGCTCCGACGTGCGTGTTCAGGTCAACATCGTCGGGTCGCAAGACACGACCGGACTGATGACGTCCCAAGAGCTCGAAATGATGGCGGCCACCGTCATTTCGCCCATTGTCGACGGAGCCTATCAATCGGGATGCCACACCGCATCGGTCTGGGACAAGAAAGCCCAGGAGAACATCCCGCGGCTGATGCAGTTTATGAATGATTTCGGTCTGATCACCGCCCGAGACCCCAAGGGCGTTTACCATTCGATGACCGACGTCATTCACAAAGTGCTCAACGATCTAACCGTCGACGATTGGGCCATCATCATCGGCGGCGACTCGCACACCCGCATGTCAAAAGGGGTTGCCTTTGGTGCCGATTCGGGCACCGTCGCATTGGCCTTGGCCACCGGCGAAGCATCGATGCCGATCCCCGAATCGGTGAAGGTAACCTTCACGGGCCAAATGCAAGATCACATCGATTTTCGCGACGTGGTGCATTCGACGCAGTCACAAATGCTAAAAAAGTTTGGCGGTGACAATGTCTTTCAAGGTCGAGTCATCGAAGTTCACATCGGCACGCTGGCCGCCGACCAGGCGTTCACCTTCACCGATTGGACCGCCGAGATGAAAGCGAAGGCATCGATTTGCATTTCCCAAGATGACACTTTGATCGAATCATTGGAGATTGCCAAAAGCCGAATCGAAATCATGATCGACAAAGGCATGGACAATGAACAACAAGTGCTGCAGGGCTTGATCGATCGGGCCGATCAACGAATCGCGGAAATCAAGTCCGGTGAAAAACCGCCGCTCGCACCCGACGCGGAAGCAAAGTATTTCGCCGAGCTTGAGGTCGACCTGAGTCTGATCGACGAACCGATGATCGCCGATCCGGATGTCCACAACGAAGATGTTTCCAAGCGATACACCCATGACACGATTCGTGACCTGACGTATTACGCGGGCAACAAACATGTTGACTTGGGATTCGTTGGATCTTGCATGGTCCACAAGGGTGATCTCAAGATCGTCGCTCAGATGCTACGCAACTTGGAAACCGAACGAGGAACGGTCGAGTTCAAAGCACCGCTGGTCGTCGCCGCCCCCACGTACAACATCATTGAAGAACTCAAAGCCGAAGGTGACTGGGAGATCCTTCAACGGTACTCGGGATTTGAGTTCAACGACATGCTGCCAAAACAGAAGGCACGCACGAAGTATGAGAACATGATGTATCTGGAGCGGCCCGGCTGCAATCTTTGCATGGGCAATCAAGAAAAGGCCGAAAAGGGCGACACCGTCTTGGCGACCTCAACCCGTTTATTCCAAGGCCGTGTTGTAGCCGATTCCGATCGCAAAAAAGGCGAATCGTTGTTGGCGTCCACGCCCGTCGTGGTGCTCGCCGCGATCCTCGGCCGCACGCCCACGATCGACGAATATAAGACGGCCGTGGTCGGAATCAAATTGACCAAGTTCGCCCCACCAACCGACACGATGACCGCGGGCAAGGCACCCGATCTGATTTCCTTTTAGGTCATCCCCGCACCGCGTGTTGGTTTGCGGATTCGGTGGCACCGAACGGGCAAGAGGGTTAAAAAATTAAGGGGGTTAAAAGATTAGTGGGGGTGAAAAGAGTTCAGAGTCGGCGTTCTTTTATGAGCCAAGCTCAAATGGTTGACGCTCAGATTTTTTAACCCATTAATTTTTTAACCCATCAATCTTCTAACCCATCGGACATCGTGCCCGAGCCCGACACAGTGCTGATGACGCACTGCTAACGGACACGTCTTCCTTGAGTTTCGCATTGGAAAGCCGAGCCTGGCTCGATCAGCCGCCCAGCGTGGCGTCGATCAACCAATTCGTCAGACTGCTGACCGGCGTGCTCGATTCGTTGTAGCTCCACATATTGCGGACCAAATCGGTGGTCAGGATGCCGCCCAGGGTCAGCACCATCAAAATCAACATCAGCGAAACGCACTGCAGCAGCGTAAACGGTCGCTCATAGCCGATCGGCATCATGCCCGCCGGTGCGGCCGTGGTGGCCACCGAAGTTGAATCAATCTGCACGCCCTGGTCGTCCAAACCCGCATCGTCGGCGACCGCAATCCCCACGGCTTCTTCGCCACCCAGGGCATCACCGAAGGGGTCCATCGCCCCGGCCGCTCCCGCCGCCGCGGCGCCCCCGACGGCACCGAAGTCCACAGGTTCGGCCACGACGTCCGCGGAATCTTCCACCTCGATGACCTGCGAAGCGCTTTCGATGTCACCGTCCAATCCGATGCCGGATGGCGAAAGCTGAAATTCCTCGTCGCCCTGAAAGTCGACCTGCGAGGCGCTGGCGTCGGCGGCGCCAATTCCCGACCCGCTGCTGCCGCCCTCGGACAATTCGGCGCCCAAGTCCAAGGCGCTGATGCTGCTGCCGGCCAAATCCAGCGGCTCGCTTTCCAATGACAAACCGCTGTCCGAAGGGCTCATCAAATTGATGCCGCTGTCCCCGGCGACCGAAACATCGCTGCCGGCGCTGCTGATGACCAAATCATCATCGTCATCGTTGATCACCAGATCGTCATCGTCGGCCAGGGCATCGTCCAAGCCGGCCAGACCCGAATCGGAAACGTTCTTACCACTAAGCGAGCTGCCCAATCCGCTGCTGCCGAGCAAATTTTCGCTGTCACCAGTGATCAGCCCGCTGCCCTGTTGTTCGGCCGACAACAAATCCAGTTCGCTTAGCACATCGACGCCGCGAGATTCGTTCATCGCGTCGCCGCCGGTGGCCGCCGATGGGGAACTCAAATCACCCATCAATTCCAGGTCGCTGGCCCCGCGGATCGCCGATGCCGATGCGGCCGAATCACCGTCCTTGCCCAGGTCGCTGCCGATGATGTCCATCGCGCTGTCATCGTCGGCGCCGAGCATCAATTCGCCGCTGTCCTCGTCGTCCATTCCCGGGAGGACGTCGGGATGGGATTCGCCAATTTCCTTCAATTCTTCGTCGGTTACCGGCCCCGTCGATCCCGCATTGGGCTCAATCGCCAAATCCAGCTTGGAAGATTCGTGCAAAATCGCGGGATCGTTTAGCTGCAATTCGGCCGAGTCGATTTCGACCAAGCTTTCGTCCACCAAGCTCAAGTCGCTGTCGCTGACCAGCGGAATGTCGCTGTCCTCGGTGGGCGATTGATCCACGCCCAATGGATCCACACCCGAAGAGTCGACGCCCGAGCTGACCAAATTCACATCGCTGTCGCCGGATTCCGATGACAGGCTTAACTTCACATCGCTGCCCAGTTTGACGTCGCTTCCCTCGACCGCCAAATCGCTCAGTCCGAGGTCCAGGACGCTGTCGTCTTCCAGTTCCAAGCCACCCGCTCCGGCGTCGGTCGAACCTTCGGGCATTTCGGAAGACTCATCGGAAGCGTCGGTCGCCCCCACTGACGCGCCGGTGGAACTATTTGAAACGCCGGCGGAACTATCCGGTGCGTCCATGGAACGATCAAGCGCGTCGGTCGAACCCTCCGGCGCGCCCGGCGATTCGTCAGTGGCTTCCAGGCCGGCCCCAAATCCAAGTATTCCGCTGGCTGACGATAGCAGGTCGGGCAATTCGTCCTTGAGCCGTTCAATCTCGTTCTCGGGAAACTTCCAACTGGCCCCGTCGCGGAATCCACGTACTTCGCCCGAAGAACGCAAATCGACAAGTTTGTCGGTGGGAATGCCAAGTCGTTTGGCGGCTTCGTCGAGCGATAGGTAATCGGCCATCGGGAAATCAGACGTGGATGAGCAGGTTGATGATTCGACATCACCGATCCCGCATTTTCCGAATGGTTTCCGGAAGCGGGTCGGTAGCGTTTAACTGGAGCGAAAAGTCGGCATCGATGGGGCGCGAGCCGACCAGTTGGATCCTGCCGGATCTATCGACATGATACACCGACATCCATGACTTTCCGGTATGAACCAACGTAATTGTCTGGTTTCCCGAGCCATCTTGATTGGCAAAACCGATCATCTCATCGGCCTGTGCCATCTGCGGCTGGCCCGGCGGAAGCTGTCCCGCCGCGATCCCGGCGACAATCGTTTGACCGCCCGCGGGATCTGCCGAATCGCCCCGCCCGGGCATATTGGATTGACCACCAAATGGCGGGGATTGAGTCACCCCAATGGGCGGAACCGCTAGCAGCAATATGAGGGTCAATAACAAGACGGGGATCGAAGCGAAACGACGCATGGGAAGACTCGGGCGTTTACGGGGCGGATCGGATTGCGGAGCGGATCAGTTTGCAGAGCGGATCAGTTTGCGGAGCAGATCAGTTTGCAGAGCGGATCGGATCGCAGGGCGGATCAGTTCTCCGCACACATCAAGGGGACAACGCAGATCGTGCACTTTGCTTGTCGTATACCGGCTGGCGAATTCAAAGCGATAGCGTGAATCGGGAAAACGCGTCGCTCACTTGGCCCGGTTCGCCTTGCTTTGATCGGTCTTCGCCCGCCTTTGGTCAAGTTTGACGGTCGTAACGGTCGATCTTGCTGGAGGATGTATTCCGACACCGCTCCCGCTTTCAGGTACTGACTCCATGTCCACCGATTCTCCAACGGCCATCACCGCGCCGCGGCCCGCCGGTCATCCGGTCACCGCGTCGGGAATCGCCGCCGCGGTGTCGGTCGCCTTCTTTGGGTTTTCGGCCGCCTGGTGTTTTGGGCCCTTTCCGGCGTACAGCGAACCGGTTCGCCGCTACTTTTTGGGGCACCCGGTCGCGATCGTTTCCACGTTGCTGTTTTTTGTTGCCTTGGGCATTTTGGCGGCCAAGGCCTTCGAAGTTTCTCGTCGCCGTGGCCAACTGCGACGTTTGCGCGACGAAGACATTGTGCCTGACCCCGGACACGCAGGGCACGCCGGGCACGACAACCATCCCCGCCACATGGATTCCCGTCAGGCATTTTTGCAGGAACATTCCGCCGCGACCGTGGCGGGAAACTGGATGACGATGCTGGGGCGTTTGCCCGAGCCGGTTCAAAAATCGTTGTTGGTTCATCGAATCAAAGAAGTCCTGATTCGCCAATCCGATCGCGGCGAGCATTCACGGGCGGACGAGGACCTGCGTGAATTGGCCGATCGTGACGCCGATGCCGCCCACGATTCGCTGGGCTTGGTTCGCATCATCGTTTGGGCCATTCCCATGATGGGTTTTCTGGGCACCGTGATCGGGATCACGCAAACGCTGGGCGGCTTGGATTTTTCCAGCGGCGCCAGCGCCGTCGATTCGCTCAAAAGCGGTTTGAACATCGCCTTCGACACCACCGCACTGGGTTTGGTGCTGGCCGTGCTGGCGATCTTTTTGCAATTTCCGATCGAACGCAGCGAAGCCGGTTTGTTGGCCGAGGTCGACGCCCGCGCAATTCGGTTGATTCAATCGAATTTGCCATCCGGACAAGCCGGCGACGAAATGACGTCGATGATCGGCATGTTGTGCGACGGCATCCAAGCGGCCGTCGCGTCGTCATTGGAAGACCAAACGCGTTTGTGGCGTGAGACCATCGAAGAGGCACAGGGCCAGTGGGACCGCGAACGATCGTCACTGGGCGACGCCGTTGCCAAAGCCTTTGAAGTGTCGCTGATTCCTGGATTGCGGCAACACGGCGAAACGCTGCACGCTGCCCAGGCATCCATGTTGCAATCCGCCGCCCAGGATCGCGACAGCCGACAGCAGTTGTGTGATGCCATCGGCTCGCTGGACCAACATTTGGATCGTCAATCCGCGGCGATCGCCGCGACGAGCGCCCTGGCCGACGTGCAAGCCGCCATCAACGATAACCTGCGGCACATCGATACAACACGTCACGCTATCCGCGAGGTCGTTCAGGATTCGTTGACCGACAACGTCGCCGACGCACTGCAAATCCTTGGCCGCGCCGTCGACCGACTGAATCAGCGGCTGGACCGGATGCACGATACTCCGGTGCAAACCATTGATCCGACGGCGACCCCGCCGGTCGCCGCACCGCCGCTTGCCGATGATTCCACGACCCACAGGCGTGCCGCATGAGTCGGCGTCGCCGTCCCACGCTTGCGCCGTCGCTGTTTCCGTTTCTCGCCGTGCTCGTTTGCACGCTCGGGACTCTGATTCTGATGCTCGCGTTGGTTTCGCAAAATGCTGCGGCGGAAAAACTCGTTCGCGAGGATCCTTCCAGCGACGAACTTTCCGATCCGCCACCGGTCGCCAAAGACGTCGCCGAGCGTTGGGGACGTGAGGCGGAGTTTCAGATTGATGAACTGGAATCCCTCCGCGATGCACAAACCGCCGATGCCGAACGACGCCGCGATGAAATCACGGTGCAGGAACGCGAGATCCGCAAGCTTCGCGAGCAACTGGCCTCGCTGAACCGCCAAGTCGAATTGGCCAGCAACGACCAGGCAAATCTGCACGTCGACGAAGCCGCCTTGCAGCGACTGGAAGCGGAGATCGCCGCACAAGCCGAAGCACTGGAGCAAGCCCGCGAGGAGATTGAGGGCGCGCCGCCCAAGGTGGTGATCGTGCCCCACGCCGGCCCCAACGGGACATCGCGGCGAGCGATCTATTTGGTGTGCGATGCCGATGGTTTGAAGATTGAACCCGAGGGCGTTCGGGTGTCCGGCCAACAGTTGGCACGCAGCCGCGAAGACGCCAATCCGCTGGACGCGGCGCTGCGGGTGGCGCGGCTGCACGCGCTCGAAAAATATGGCGATCAAACGAGTCCCTATCCCCTGCTGGTCGTCCGCCCCGGCGGCATCGAAACGTACTACCGCGCCCGCGGAGCCCTGGAGCAATGGGACGACCAATTTGGCTACGAATTGGTGCCCGAGGACGTCGACCTGGCGTTCCCCGATTCCGATCCCGTGCTCAAACAGGCGATGCAGGAAGTCATCGCCGAAACCAGTCGCCGCCAGGTCAATGCGCCGGCACTGGCCCGCGGAAACGGCTTCGGCAGCGGCGGCCCGCAACGAAATCGCATGCCCCGACCCTCGGCCGGCCGCGACGCCAGCGGCGTTTCCGGCCAGCCCATCAACGACGCGCTCGCGCGCGCCACCTTCACGGCAGACCCCAATGCCATCGGCAGCGGGGCGATTGGCAGCGGGATCGACGGCGATGGACTGGGCAGTAACGGCAACTGGGGTCCGAACTCCGGTTCGTACGACGGACCGGCAAACGCACTGGGTGGCGGACCGGTAAACGCATCGGGCGGCGAAGCCGCAAGCGTATCGGGCGGCGAAACGCCCTACGTGATTTCGGCCGCCGATTTGACTCGCCGAGGACGACAGCGGGGTTATCGCGACAGCACGCTCGGGCGGGCGAGTCGGTCGTGGCGTCACGACGTCGACCCGCGGCTGACCGGTCCGCGTGGACAATCCCGCAGCAACATCTTGTCCAGTGATGAAACCGGCGAAGGTTGGCGGGAGCAAAAATGGATCGACCAAGACGTACAACTTGACGAATCACTGCGTCGAGAACTCGGACTGCCCGCCGACGATTTGCCCACCGACGATTTGATCGCCGGTGATTCGAGTAGCCGTGATTCGAGTGGTGCTGATTCCATTCCTGATGGTCCGCGTATCGGCGATTCGAAGGAAGGCGATTTGGCAAACCCGGGATCCGGCGGCGTGGATGCCGGTGGCGAATTTGGTCAAAACAGGGATCTTGCCGAAAATAGCGACTCCCGTGAAAGCAGGAACTCGGGTGCAGAAGGCGGTATGTCAAGCAAATGGTCAAGTGCCTCGCGGACGGCCGCATCGGGTTCACCCAATGGTTCGGGCGCCGGCGCGCCACCATCGTCCGGGCCACCATCCGCCTCCGGTGCAAGTGGCAGCCGAATGGGAGATCCCGGAAATCAAATCTTGGATCAACGCGATTGGGGGCTACCCGAGAACGTAGCCGGCGCGGGCGGCAACACGCTGGTTCGAAAGATTCGCATCGAAGTCATGCCCGATCGATTGTTGTGGCACCCCGGTCGACAACGACCCCCACGCACTTACATGATCGTCGCCAATGACGTGACCGGAACCACGGATTTAACCGGTGCCAGCGCGCGGCTGGCCGGCGACGTGCGTCAGATGATCCGCCGCTGGGGCCCCGCCACCGCCGCCGGACGTTGGGAACCGGTACTGCGTTTCGAAGTCCACCCCGGCGCCGATGAACGGTATTTGGAATTCCGACGCTTGATGTCCCGCAGCGGACTTCGCAGCGAAGCCGTGCGGGTGGGCTCGGCGACCGCAAAAAGCCCGGTCACAAACACCGGCGGAGGTCGTTCACGATGACCCGACGCGCAGCGGCCACCGACGGCATGGGACACGATGCCTTTTTGGATATCGTCGCCAATTTGGTCGGCATCCTGATCATCCTGGTCGTCATCCTGGGTTCCCAGTCGACCGGGATCATGGGCCCGTCCGATGCGGCCACCCAGACGCAGCCCGAGGTCGCCAGCACCCAGCAACTGGAGACGATCGCGCAATCGATGTTGCGCGCCGAACAGGCCCGACGCGATTCGGCGCGACTGGAACAGCGAATCAAGGAATACGATCAATCCTTGGCCGAAAAGCGTGCCCAACGCGGCATGCTGCTGGACCTTGTGGCGATCGCAAAAGAAGCCTGGGAGAAACAAAAGACGAATTTTGAGGCCAGCCGAGTCGCGGCCGCCGAACTGGACGCGCGACGCGTCGCCGCCGAAAAACAACTCGCCGACCTGGCCCTCCAGCAGCAGTCGCTCGAGCAACGTGACCCCCCCACCATCGAATTTGAGCACCTGCCCACACCCATGGCCAAGGCGGTCTTCAATGAAGAAATTCACGTGCGGCTCAAAGACGGCAAACTGTCCATCGTGCCGCTGACTGAATTGATTGCCGAAATGAAACGCCAGATCCAATCGACGGGCATGCGTGGTCGCGATGGTCAATCGCTCGATTCGGTCGGTCCCATTCGCGGCTACATCGCCAAGTATGTTACGGACCGTCAGAAAGGATTTTTGCAGGTCCAAGGCCAACGCCGATTGGGTGTCCAAACGTCCTTGGTCAGCGCGGTGATGGAGCCGCTGGAGCCGGATGCGGGCCAATCGATCGGGCAAGTTCTGGAGGGTCGCAGTGCATTGGAAGTCGAGATTGCCGGCCGTGATCCTCGTCGCACAACGATCACCGCCTGGGTGTATCCGGAATCCTTCGGCGAATTTGCCCAGCTGAAACGTTATCTGTATCGCCGCGGCTTCGCGACCGCTGCCCGGCCACTCAAACGCGGCATCCCCATCGGCGTCAGCCCCCGCGGCTCCCGTTCGGCAGCCCAGTAAATCGGCGACCTGCACGTAGCCGGTCTTCGCCAGAAGCCGGACATCCTACGCGGCACCGTTTTCTAGCGAACAACGGCTACGCCTGGGCTGTCAAAAGACTGGTATTGATGAGAGTCGACCTTTGTCCTTTCGTCGAGTCGTCTATGCGTCAAACGAAAACCGATGGCTAATTTCTGTGATGCCTTCGGCATCGATTTCGCGCTTGCAATCAGCCTCTTGGGAAATCGCAACTCGTACTCGCGGCAAACCCCGACCACCGGGATGCGGAATTCGCCAGAATCCGGACATCCCGCCCGGCTCCGTGTTCTGGCGAACAACGGCTACTTCATGGCGAACAACGGCTACGGACTCAAGCACCCGCCCATCACGCTCGCAATCCCGTGCTGCGGCGGAGCGCACGCTGCTGCGTATCGGCATCAAACGATTCAGTCCACTGATCCCATTGCTTGGCCGCTTCGCCGAGCACCGTGGCGGCGTCGGCATTATCGTTCAAACAACGACCAATCGCGGTATCGAGCGCCACGTAATAATCCCAGCCACGGCGAATGCGAAACGTCGGTAGCGTACGAGGCTTCGTCAATTGGCGGACCAATTCACGTTCATAATCACTCGGCTCGCCGCTTGCCGTCGATCGCACCACCGTCGCGGCCGGTAACAAATTGCGGAGCGATTCGCTTCCCGATCCACCACTGATCCAACTGGCAAACGTTCGTGCCAAACGCGACTGCCGGCACCATTTTGTAATCACGCAAACTGGACTGAGCGGGTCCAACAAACCCATCGATTGCGATGCGTCGCCGGGGATCGCATCGAGAGCCAAGTTGGGTGCACCACTTAGATCACCTTCGCCCGTGCCGGGCATGCCGATGCCTCCGCGTAGCGAACCGGCAAGGATGCTTTGCCAAATCGAATCGGGTGTCCGCGGACCGGCGACGTAGCGATCCACCGTCGCCTTCATTTGTTCCAGGGTTTCGACTTTTTCGTCATCGGCCAGCAATGCTTGGGTGGTTTGCAGATCAAACAACCACTGGCCGGTCTTGCGGGGCAAGCGCAGCAGGAACATCCACGCCGCCCAGCCGGCCGCGGTCGGTTCGGCGGCCTTTCCTTGGCAGGTGTCCGCCACAAAGGCGTCGTATTCCTCCCAGGTTTGGGGAAGTGGTGAAGTGTCTTGGGGAAGCTGTGAAGTGCGATCGTCTTCGCCGGACGCAGAACTGCCGCCTATCTCGCGTGGGCCCAATTGGACCGGGCGGGGGCTGCCGACGGGCATCGCGATCGCTTTCCCGCCATACTTGGCCAATGTCGATCGAATCGCGGGCAACCAGTCTTTGTCGAGGTCATCCAGGACTTTGCCGCTGGGTGGATCCACGGCCTCGGTCAACGACAAATCGGCGATCATCAAGTTGGGCGAAAGCAACACATCGCACTGCTTGGCAAGTTCCAACACCGCCGCTTCGTCGGCAGCCGTGGATCGGTCGCCGTCAACGGCTTGAATCTCTAAATCGGAAACACCGATCGATTGCCAAGCGATGCGGAGCGATTCGGCAACGGAATCGCCAATGAAGTTCGCTCCGATGATTCCAACCCGCAGCGGCACTTCCGAGCGAACGACTTCGGGCGTCCCATCGTCGGTTGTCGTGTCCGTGTCTTCGTCCTTGCCACCACAACCGGTGGCGGATGCGACCACCGACGCCACGCAGGCTCCGCCAAACAAACGCCGGTTGATGCTATGGCCGGAACCGATGTTTCGCGGACGATAGAGTTTTCGCAGACGACGCACGCGGGGACACGCTGGAGGTTCAAAGGTGGAACGGATCGAAGACGCAGGAATTCGACGAAACAAAGGATCACCTTTGCACCCGCCACTGCGATGCACCGGTCTACGCATTATCATGTCGACCAGTTCGATTCGATCCGCGTTATCCTTTCACCCAAACATCCGTCGGCATGGCTTTTTTTCTTGGCATCGATGTGGGGACCAGCGGCACCAAGACTCTGCTGATGGATGCCGCCGGTAAGGTCTTGGCGTCGGCGGACGCGGGCTACCCGATGGACCAGCCGCGGCCGGGTTGGACCGAGCAGGATCCGGAGGATTGGTGGAACGCGACCGTCAAAACCGTCCGCTCGGTCGTTCGGAAAGCCGAAATCAAGCCCGCCGATGTCAAAGCGATCGGCTTGAGTGGCCAGATGCACGGCAGCGTTTTTCTGGATGCCCACGACAAGGTCATTCGGCCCGCTTTGCTGTGGAACGATCAACGCACGGCCGAACAATGCGATGAAATCGAAGCGGCGGCGGGTGGGCGGAAGAAATTGATTCGCATGGTCGCCAACCCGGCTTTGACCGGCTTCCAAGCGCCGAAGGTGTTATGGCTTCGCAAGCACGAACCCAAGCACTTTGATCGTTTGGCCAAAGTCCTACTGCCCAAAGACGACATTCGCCGCCGTTTGACGGGCGATTTTGTGACCGAGGTCAGCGACGCCAGTGGGACGCTGCTGTTGGATGTGGCCAAACGAAAATGGTCAAAAACGCTGATCTCAAAACTGGGTTTGGATTTCGGCTTGCTGCCGCGGGTCGTCGAAAGCCATGAAGTGACCGGTCAATTAACCGCCCAAGCCGCCAAAAAGCTGGGACTGACGACCGATTGTTTGGTGGTCGGCGGCGCGGGCGATTGTGCCGCCGGCGCGGTCGGCAACGGCATCGTTCGCAAGGGAATCTTGAGCACTTCGATTGGAACCAGCGGAGTGATGTTTGTGCACAGCGATACACCGGAGTACGACGCGGCCGGCCGGCTGCACACGTTTTGTCACGCCGTCGATGGTAAGTGGCACATGATGGGGGTGAACTTAACCAGCGGTGGAGCACTCCAGTGGTGGGTGGATTCGGTGCTTCAGGGATTGGCCGGTATCTCGGACAAAAAGCGATTCGATGCGGCAACTCGGGAAGCCGAAACCATCGAAGCGGGCAGCAACGGTTTGGTTTTTCTGCCGTACCTCAATGGCGAACGCACGCCTCACGCGGACCCGCAAGCTCGCGGCGTATTCGCGGGGCTGGGGTTGTCACACACCCGCGGGCACATGACGCGGGCCGTGATGGAAGGCATCACTTTTGCTTTGCGGGATTCGTTGGAAATCATTCGCGACTTGAATGTACCGGTCAAACAAATCCGAGTCTCCGGTGGCGGCAGCACGAACCCGCTGTGGCGACAAATGCAGGCGGACGTATTTGGTCAAAAAGTCACCAAGCTGGCGGTGGAACAGGGACCGGCCTACGGGGTTGCGTTATTGGCGGCAGTCGGCGCGGGCGAATACCGCAATATCGAATCGGCTTGCAAAGCGGCGATCGAAGTCGCCCAAGAAACCAAGCCCGACCGCGCGGCCGTCAAACGCTACAACGAAGTCTTCCCGATTTACCAAAACCTATACCGACAAAGTGTCGACGCCGTGCATCGCCTGGCCGAACTGGTGGGTTAACTTTTAGGTAACGAAATCACTGGGCACTGAAATCACTGGGCACTTCATCGAGTCCACCTCAACGAGAAACGCTTGGCCGACGAAAGCGACCTGCTCACCTTACTCGACCTCAACGCCGGCTATGGCGGCACTGATTGCTTGCATGACTTGAACGCGAGTTTTCATCGCGATCGCTGTACCGCCATCGTGGGTGCCAGCGGCAGCGGCAAAACCACGCTGCTTCGTTGTATTGCCGGGCTGTTGCCGATTCGTCGGGGACAAATTGCCTTGGCAGGACACCGCATCGATCCGCTCCCGCCCCATCGCCGGGGTGTCAGCATGGTGTTTCAGGGTTTGTCGTTGTATCCACACTGGACGCTGCGGCAATCCATCATCAAGGCTCGCGACGTCAAACCGACCAAGCCAACCAGGACAAAAGACCGAGATTCCGACGCATTTGATTCACTCGATTCGTTGGCCGAAGCGTTTGGGATTGCGAAGATTTTGGATCGCAAACCGCACGCGGTCAGCGGTGGACAGCGACGACGAGCCGCGGTGGTCCGCAGTCTGTGCAGTGGCCGAGTGCTGCGTTTATGGGACGAACCGTTTTCGGCCTTGGACCCGCCAATGGCCGCCCAGTTGGCCGCCACCGCACTGGCCAACCATCGGCGTCGCGGGGCATGGACC
>JBCCRW010000093.1:0-16504 GCA_039201055.1 Planctomycetota bacterium
AAATCGAGGCTTCAGCATCACTGACCACGGCTCGAGAGTGCCCGCAGGCGACCACAGCCGCTCCCAACGCGATCGCCCGCAGAAAATCGGACAAAATTTTCGGGCCACGATCAACCGGCACTAAATCAACAGCCCGCTAGCGCCTGGCCGTTCACTGGTACCGGCGGCTAGCGCCTGGCCGCTTACTCATCACCCAAGAAGTATTGATTCAAGAACGCCTTTTTGTCATCCGCCTGGAAGAACTCGACCATCGCATAAAGCCGTTTTTGGTCGGCGATTCGCTTTTCTTCCAAAGCCGCGTCGTCGCGGAACCGATCGGGAAGTTCACTCAAGACTTCAAAACATCCCGGTGGTGATTTATTCGCCAATACCTCGTATCGATCCAGCATGGCCAACACCGTTGCCAGGCGATGGTCATGCTTGCTGACCCGTTGCAAACGCTGATTCATCCAATCCAGCCCAAAGGCGCGGCAGGGTTCGTTGTGTTCGACCAATAGGTTGTAAACGCGACCAAAATACTCCGCCTCGGGATTGGCCCAAGTGATGAATTGCATCTGGGTTGCAAGATCGTTTTGGTCGTACAACCATAAGCACCGCGAGGGTTTGCCATCGCGGCCGGCACGGCCAATTTCTTGATAATAGGATTCGATGGAACCGGGCGTTTCGCAGTGAATGACCATGCGAATATCGGCTTTGTCGACGCCCATGCCAAAGGCGCCGGTCGCGAGCACCAAATCGGCATCGCCGTTCATAAATTCGTCTTGAATCGCGCGTCGCGCACCGCGTGACAGATCACCGTGATAGGCAACATGGTCGATCGCGTCGGCGCTCAAACGATCCGAGAAACGCTCCAGCGTTTTGATCAGCGAAAAGTACAAAATCACGCTGCCGCCCGAGTAATCGGGGTCCCTCAAGGCAGTGATCAATTGAGTGTACTTTTCGTCTTCGTCATAAGCGGCGATTGCGTCGATTGCCAAATTTTCTCGCGCAATGCCCTCGTGGAACAGCCGCATGTCACCTTCTAAGCCGAGCTGTTTGCGGATGTCGGCGCGGACTTCGGCGGTCGCCGTTGCGGTGAGCGCGATCGTGGTGGGGCTGCCCAAGCGAGAACGAATTTCGCCCACTCGCGAATAGTCCGGTCGAAAATCATGCCCCCACTGACTGACGCAGTGCGCTTCATCAATGGCCAACAGCTTGATGTTCCGCTTGCCGATGACTTCGCAGAAATCCTGCTTTCGAAATCGCTCGGGTGTAACGTACAGTAATCGGTATTTGCCGGACGCGACTTCGTCATAGCGTTGCAATCGGGTGTCCCGGTCCAGCAGCGAATTGATGAACGCCGCATCGATGCCACGCCTGCGAAGCGAATCAACTTGATCCTGCATCAACGCGACCAGCGGCGACAAAACCAAGGTCAACGGATAATCGGATTCGGAAAAGCAGAGGGCGGGAATTTGAAAACAGATCGATTTTCCCATGCCCGTCGGGGCGACCACCATCGTGTGCCGGCCTGACAACACGTGATCGACAATCTCCGCCTGACGCGAGCGAAACGATGCATACCCGAAGTATTCCTCAAGCGCCTCGATCGGGGTCACTTCAGCAACTCGGTCATCGCCATTAGGTAGCGCTGGATGGTGTCCGCATCGACGGTGTCATAGCCGGCGGTCTTATGACGCAAGATCGACAGTTTTAACGATTCGATCGCGTCGGCCATATCATCGGGCAATTCGGGCAGGCCAACGAACGGTCCCGGACCGCCGCTGCCGGATGGTTCTTGGTCCGAACCGCCGGATGCGTCGGAGGAGACGTTTCCTGAGGGAACGAGTGCTTCTTCTTCGCCAAAATCCGGGTCGTCAAAACGCTGTCCCGCCGGCGGCGGATCGTCGTCGTTGTAGGTCCGTCGGTTTCCATCACCCTGGGCGGGTGCGGTTGAAGATCCGAGTGCTGAACCGTCGGCGGCCACGTCCTTGTCCAGGTCCACGTCTTCGTCCAGGTCCACGTCGATGATTTCCGACGCCGTGGGCCGGCCGGATTCAACGGCACCGGTTTCGCGCCAACGCTTGTCCCGCATCGCGGCGACCGACCATTTTTCTTCGGCCGCACCCTGCAACCATAGCGGTGCGTCGTCCCAATCCAGGGCCGCCAGGAAGTGGGTCCAATACAAGCCCTCGAAACCTTCGTAGTCATCGCCAAAGCGATCATGCACTCGGCGAAGTCGACCGACGTGCGGCGCGGTGACGCCACCCACCCGACGCACCCATGCTTGGTCGGAATATTGCAGCGAATCGGCGCCCGATTCGATCAACGTCCGCCGCCACTGGGAAATAATGCGTCCCTTTTCCCAATTGGTCCGCGTAATCAGTTGGTTCCACGATTCGACAAAGGGCTCAGCGACCAATACCGCGTCGGGATCGTCTTCGAAAGCGTCCTCGAGAGTGTTTTCCGGGTCACCAAGATCATTGGAATCGAAGGCTTTCCGGGCGGCATCGACCTCGGCCCGGGCATCGACGTCCAAGTTGGGTGGTGCCGATTTTTCGGTGGGATGAAGATCTGTGTTATGGGATGGCGATTCGTTGTGATCGCTCACATCGAAGGGCACTTCGAAGGACTCTTCCGAACTTGAATTCGAACTCATTGGGCTCCGGCGGGCGAAACAATTCCTGTGGACCGAAAGTCTCCGCCGAACGCCTCGCGCGGGACTGTTCCTAACGTCCGGACAGCTTAAGCGTCGGCCGGATACTGGCTATCGGGTCGCTTCGGAAAGCCCACAAATGCCGCCCACACCGAGCGCGAAGACGCCGCGCAGGCAAAGTGTGCGGGTGGAAAAGTTGTCGCGATTGGGTGATTCGCCCAACGTATCAGCGATTGCCCGCGGGCCGTGCGACCACCGGTTTGACAATGGAACGTTTCATTCCGCCAACTTGGTCCAAGCTAACAAAGGCACACCGATCGCTGCTTTCGCAGCGACCGCAGGCGGCGCGGATGACGTCCGCGACGCTGGCCTGGGTGGATTCGTTGGTGACGTAATGGCAAAGTCGGCGAAGCATTGGGCACATGGCGGGGTTTCCTTGGCGGGTGCTAAAAGAAGGGGTTTGTTAAGGCGTCCCATCAGGACGGATCGGAAGCTTGCGAGCGTTGCGAATCGACATCATCACTCTGCTGTTCATCGACCAGAATGCGGACCGAGGGCCCATCCAAATCGTCAAACTGCCCCGAGCGGATGCAATAAACGCAGGCGATCATGCCGGCGGCACCAAGCATGAGGGCGATGGGCAGTGCGATGTAAAAGACGCTCATGATCTGCGTTTTTCAAGCAAACGGTTCTGTGGGCCAAGGCCGGTTTTTTTTGGGCCCAGCGGCTACTGCGGCAAAGCGTTACCACGGGCGATCGGCCAAAATAGGCACAACGAGAGCACCGATACCGAACTGATCGGCATCAAGATGGCCGCGATCAACGGGCTAATTTGACCGCTCATCGCGAGCGCCACCGCAACCAGATTATAGGACAGCGAAGTCAGGATGGCGAAAAAAACCAGCAGAGTCGTCCGCCGTGATGCGTCCAGCAGCGTTGCGATCGCGGCCAGGCTGGTTTCCGCGACAAACACCGGAGCGGCTCGCAGCGACACTTCGGCACCGCCGCGCACGGCAATGCCGACGTCGGCGGCGGCCAACGCCGCGGCGTCGTTGACGCCGTCGCCCACCATCACCTTGGTCCGACATACGCTTTGGCGAACGGTTTGCAGTTTCTGTTCGGGTGACAGGCCGCCCAGACATGACTCGGGTGCGATTCCTAGTTCATTCCCAACCCGCGTGACCACGGCGGGGTCGTCGCCGGACAACATGGCGACGTTCCAACCGGTTCGTTGCAACCGTTTGACCAGCGCGGCGGCGTTCGGCTTGATCGCGTCGCTGATAGCGATCAAACCCTTCACTTCGCCGTCGATGGCAATCAGGATCGGTGTCGATTGGCCGGACAATGTCCGTGCGATCGCGGCGGCGTCAGCGGCGGAAATGCGTCCGCCCTGGTCGATGATGAATCCGGGGTTTCCGACCCAGACTTGATGCTGATCGACTTCGCCGGAAACACCGCCGTGTTGCGTTTTGACGTTGGTGGTTCGCTTCGTTGTCGGCGAAGCGGAATCTTCATCATTTGACCGATCGACGCCGCTTGCCAGATCGACGTCATTGGCCGGATCAACGTCATTTGCCAGATCGACGATGGCACGCGCGATCGGGTGGGCGTTTTCGGTTTCGATTGCCGCCGCCAGGGCCAGGGCTTGCCGGTCGCCGTGCACCCAGGTCGCACGGGGGCGACCGAGCGTCAGGGTGCCGGTCTTGTCGAACCAAATCGTGCCCGGTTTGGCCAGTCGCGACAAACTGGCACCGTCCCGCACAAAGATCTTTCGTTTGGCAAGTGTTCCCGCCGCGACGGCAATGGCCAGTGGCGTGGCCAGTGCCAACGCACATGGGCACGCGACGATCAGTAGCGACGTTGCGTGGGACGCGGCATCGACGGGGTCACTGGCGAACCACCATGCAAAGGTGCCCAGTGCGGCCAGCGTCACGACGACCACAAACACGCCGCCGATGCGGTCGGCAAGTTGAACCAAGGGCGTTTTCTGTCCCGCCGCCTCGGCCACCGATTCCATCACCCGCCCGATGCGACTGTCCTTGCCGATCGCGGTGACCCGCAGCTGGATCTCTTGCGTCAGGTTGGTCGCGCCCGCTTCGATCAAGTCACCTTGATCAACGTCGACGGCCGCGCTTTCACCGCTTAGCAAAGAACGGTCCAGCTTCGCCCTCTGGCTCTCCAGAGTGCCATCGGCGGGAATGCTTTCACCAGCGCGAACGCGAATCGAATCACCGATCCGCAAATGGTCGGTCGGCACCAACGATTCTTCACCGTTGGGCAAGAGACGTCGCGCGTGGCGTGGCGTGACGTGCAACATCAGCTCAACCGTTTTGGCGGCACGATGTTGTGACCGAAATTGCAGCCAACGACCGACCAGCAGCAAAAAAACCAGCACGGCCAATGAATCGAAGTACACATCGCCACGGCCCGACAGCAGACCCGCGATGCCGGCGATGGTGCCCACGGCCAAGCCCAAGGCGACGGGCATGTCCATGTGGGGCGTGCGGTTCTTCAAGGCCGCCAAGGCCCCGACAAAAAACGTGCGACCGGGAAACACCACGGCGGCGACACCCAGAGCCGTGCCGAACCATCGCAGGTACAAGCGATGGTCGTCGGCCAGCCCCGTGGCATCACCGGCATACAACGCGATCGCGATCCACATCGCGTTGGCGGCACAAAAACCGGCAATCGCGATCCGGGTCAGCAACTGCCGATTCTCCATCGTGAACGCGTCATCACCGGACGTGGTTTGCGGCGAAAGCTCGTAACCGATTCGGCTCAGTTGCTTGGCGATGCGGCTTAACTGGGTCCGCGCGGGGTCAAAGGCGATGCGGATCGAATGGTCGTTCATTCGCACCCGAGCGTCGTTCCAGCCGGGCGTTCTGGTGGCCACACTCTCGATTAACCACACGCACGCGGCGCAGTGCAAACCGATGACCGTCAATTGGGTATGGGCCAACCCGTCTTCGGTGGTTTGCGGTGCCGAACGACCCAAATATTCGGGATCGTCAAAGACCGCAAAGGCATCC
This sequence comes from Planctomycetota bacterium, assembly GCA_039201055.1. Taxonomy (GTDB): domain Bacteria; phylum Planctomycetota; class Planctomycetia; order Pirellulales; family Pirellulaceae; genus Rubripirellula. Next base: position 5,665 of record JBCCRW010000093.1, read on the forward strand.
TCGTGGGTCTCGCGGGTTGCCTGCGTTTGGCCGCTGTCACGAAGCTGGTAATACGAATCCAGGCCCCAGCCTTGAATCAATTCATAAGCGCCGCGACAACCGTTGCAACAAAACGTTTGCGTCGATGGCAATCCACAATGCTTGCACAGCATCGGGGCGGAAGTCGGTGGGGCCGTCGCGGTCGACATGAATGATGACTTTTTGCGATCTATTGCGATGTGGTCGACTTCGTTTCGGTCACTGGGTCGATCGCGTCGGCGTCCGAATCATCCGCGACGCGAACACCACCACAAGTCGATTCGCCCTGGCAACAGCACGGCAGCGGTGCGTCGGCGATTGCGTCAAGTTTCTCGGCGTCGATTTCACCATCGGAAACCAAGCCCCGGGCTTGCTGATTTAAGCGGGTCAAATCCGCGTGGGCGCGACCGGTTGCGGTGTACATTCCCGTCAAAATCAGCACGATGCTGGTTGCGGTGGGAATCGCCGTGCGAAAGCGAACGGCCAGTTTTTGTGCGCCGTAAATCAAACCCGTCAGCGCGGGCAGTGTGCCGACCCAAAAGGCCAGCATGACGACCAACGAGGTCGCGACGTGACCGGTGCCGCCGGCGACCAGCACGAACAGATAAAGCCAACCGCAGGGCAGCCAGGTGGTCAGCAATCCGCCAAGATAGGCACGGCCCATCGGTCCCTGGCTAGCCAGTGTTGGCCCCGCGGCTTGGATCCAGCCGGCCAAACGCGACGGTTTGACAAAAGGATCACCCGAACCGACACGCTTTGCCGCGGTGACGTTTGCTGGTGTGACGTTTGCTGCGGTGACATTTGCTTCGGAACGTTTTCGGATCCAAGCGGTCCGCTTGATCATTTGAACGATTCCAATGATCACCAACATGCCGCCGGCAACCTTGGCGGCCAACGCTTGAAAGCCGGCAACTTCGCCGCTAAGCGACAGCGTTGATCCAATGATGCCGGCGACCAGACCGGCCGACAGATAGGTCGACAGCCGGCCCAGGTGGTACGACGTCAGCACCGACATCCGGCGATCCCCGCCGGTGGCCCACAGGGCGAACGGGCCGCACATGCCGACGCAGTGCATCGAGCCGAGCAGCGAAGCACTGAAGATGGCGATCGCCAGTGGGATCACAGCACCACCATTTCGTCGGCGTAGACAAAACGCCGGCCTTGATCATCAAGCACCTCGAATTCAACCTGCCAATAACCCGACTGTGTGAAGCAACCGGGCAATTCGAGAGTGCCGTCTTGGGGCTGCAGGGCCAAGGCCGACGGGGTCTCCGGTGCAGCATGGAGTTCCCATTGCCGCGGCTGGGAAGCCCGCGCGTGCGGGTAAAGGTTGAACGTGGCTTGGGCGACATGGATCGCTTGCCCCTCGGCATCCTTCATGGTCACTCGCAGACCACGTGTTTCGTCCAGGGTGCTTTCGACGCGAACGTCCCAGCCAAGCTTCTTGGATGCCGCAAACGCGGCTTTGGATTCGTCCCATTTCACGGCGCGTTGATAATAGTCGGGAACCACCGCCACCGACGGGTCCGACTTCGAAAGCACGATGGCGGTCACGCCCATGGCGATTTGCCCACCCAGCAGGAAGACGACCAACGCACTCCAGCGAACCGCGGGGGACAGAAGGCCTTTTTTGTGTGCTGTGGTCATGGCGCTGGGACAGAATCGTGTGAAGAACGGTGCGTGAAGTAGGTCAACGCATTTTGAAATTGCGGCATCACCAGAATCACCTTTGAGGTCCGATGATCCGCGCGTCGACAATTCGTTCGTTTTTTAAATCGTCGACAATTTTGAGTTCGAATGGCGATCGGCCGGCCGCGTTTAAGTCCGTTGGTGCGACCGAAACGCTGATCGCAAACAACCTCGATTCACCAACGTCCAATCGAATATCGTCCGATTCAATCATCTCGATTTTACTCGACGCCGGTGTCAGCGGCTGGATGCTGTAGCTTCGCGCAGCGTCCGTGCGATTGGTCAGCCGCAGACGATAGCGGTTGGCGATTTGGCCGGATTCGGCTCTGTAATACGGGTTGCCCTGTTGTTGACGCAGCAGCCGCGCGTCAAAGGCGTACTTGGTCGACAACACGACCAAGAACGCCACGCTGACGATGCACAACAAGGCCGGGTAAATGATTGTTCGCGGACGCAGCAAGCGGTTGGTCTTGCCGTCCATCGAATCTTGCGAACCGTACCGAATCAGCCCCCGTGGCTGGCCGACTTTGTCCATCACGTTGTCGCACGCGTCGATGCACTGGGTGCAATTGATGCATTCCATTTGCAGCCCGTCCCGAATGTCGATGCCCGTCGGACACACGACAACGCATTGCTTGCAATCGACGCACGAACCGGCACCGTCGCCTTCAACATGCTTGCCCTTTTTCCGAGGCTCGCCACGTTTTCTGTCGTAGCCAACGATCAAGCTGTTGCGGTCCAGCATGACCGATTGAAAGCGGCCGTAGGGGCATGCGATCAAGCACAACTGTTCGCGGAAATACATGAAGTCGAACATCATCGCCAACGTCGTGCCCAGCATGACCAGAAACGCGATGGGATGGTTCAGCGGCGAACCGAACAACCAATTTGCCAGATTGTCGGTGCCAACGAAGTACGCCAGAAACGTGTGGGCAAGAAACGAGCAAACGACAAAGTAGACCGCGACGCGTGCCAGCCACATTCCGCCACTGAGTTTGCGTTTGGGTTTACCGCCTTTGCCGGCCGTACCCTGGAACAGCCGGTCGATGGGCCGAAATAGAAATTCCATGTACACCGTTTGCGGGCATCCCCAGCCACACCAAACACGGCCGGTGACCGCCGTCGCCGCGACGATGGCAATGAAGATGCCCAGCATCAACAAGGTCAACAACAACGTGTCGGTGGGCAAAAACGTGTGCCCAAAGAACGTGAATTCCCGTGCCAGCACGTCCAAGAGAACGATGGGCTTCCCGCTGATCCGCAGATGCGGCAGCAAGACAAAGAATGCGATCAAGCCATAGGCCACCCAGCGGCGGCGCTTCCACCACCTGCCCGGCGACAATTTCGGGAACAACCAAAGCCGCGACCCATCGGCCTCGAGCGTGCTGAGCACATGTTCGGGCGCGTCCAAAATCGTCTCGCCGCGGGCAGGCGCTGCCAGGGGCAGCGACGGTCCGGTCTTCGACGACGTGGCCGGCGAAGGCCCAACTGCTGAGGGCCCAGCTGCTGAAGAGTTGGCCGCTGAAGGCCCAGCTGCTGAAGGTTTGGCCGGCGAGGACGTGGGTGGCAAAGGCATGGTCGGCATGGACATCCCTAGGGGGCCGTCTCGTTCGTCATCTTGACGCCCTTGGAGTCTTCCGCCTTGTCATCGGCGGGCGGTTCGGGCCAGGCGGGAATCACATTGCCCAGCGGAGCCTTGGGGTTGGCCGGATTGCTGCCGCGAAGGCTGGCGACGTAGGCCGACACCAACACGATTTCGTTGGTTGACAAACGATTTTTCCATGCGGGCATCGCTCCACCACCGGCACCATTTTCCATGACTTTGATGAAGTCATCCAAGTTCCGGATGTTCTTGAAATGCTCGTCACACAAATTGGGGCCGACCAATCCGCCACCATCTTGGCCATGACAAGAAATGCAGTTGGTCTTGAAGACGGCACCGCCGAACTTCACCCAACTGGGCTTGCCCATGAACTTCAAAATGCTGTCGCCGCTGGCCGTCAGGTCGCCGATTTCGGCGAACTGCAATTCCATGTTGGCGGCCAGCTTGGCGTCATAGCTTGACGACAGACTGCGGCTATCGACGCCGCTGTGGTAGTACATCAAGTACGGAATCGCGAAGACGATGGTCAGCAGGAATAGGTTCTTCCACCATCCCGGCATCGGGTTGTCGAATTCCTGGATCCCGTCATACGAATGACCCGTCAGGGGGTCATCGGGAATCGTTCCATTGTCTTCAACGTTGAAGCGTCCGTCGTCAACGTTGAAGCGTCCGTCGTCGGCATCGAAACGACCGTCTTCGGTTTCCAGGGAAGGGTCTCTGAGCGGGTCTGCGGGATTATTCTTTTGTTGCATCGCGCGGATCCTCCGGTGTGTCCGAAAGCGGAATGGAAGCAAAGCGGTGGGTGGCGCGGCGAGACAAACGCATCGTCGCGTAGGTCATCAACGCAAAGGCGACACAAAACAACGCCAGTGCAATCTCGGCACAATCGCTGTAGTCGATCGCTCGAATGACATCTTTGAGCATGTTGGGACTCGGTTTGGAATGAACGTTGCGATCAATAAAGCGTTACAGGCGGGACACCAACGACGTGGTGTCCGATTCCTTGCTGGCGGTCGATTCGGCCTCATCAGCCTCCGGCGACTTGGCGGGCTGGCCCTCGGTATCGGAGGGCTCGGCGCCGGCCGGTTCGGCGGGTGCGGGCTTGAAATAGTCGACACCCAAACGTTGCAGGTACGCGATCAACGCGACGCCTTGGGAATCCAGCACCATCACGCCATTGCGGCTGACCGGCGCACCCTGTGAAACGATATCCGCGGCGATCGCTTCGGCTTGCAGCCGAGCCATCTCCGGTGCATTTTCAAGTTCCTCGTCATACGGGGCGCCCAAACGATGCGCGGCGATGACGCGATCGGTCACCTTCTTGAAATCGATTTCCGTTTCCAACAGGTGCTTGAACGATGGCATCACCGATGCCTCGTTGACCGCCTGCGGGTTATCCAAGTGCGTCCAGTGCCAATAACTGCTGTACTTTCCGCCCTGCCGAGCCAGGTCGGGGCCGATGCGGCGGCTGCCCCACTGGAACGGGTGATCGTAGACAAATTCGCCCGGCTTGCTGTATTCGCCGTAGCGTTTGGTTTCGGCCACCATCGGCCGGACCATTTGCGAATGGCAGTTGTAACACCCCTCGGCGACGTAAATGTCGCGACCGGCCAGTTCCAGCGGCGTGTAGGGCTGGACGCTGGCGATGGTCGGCACGTTGCCGCGAATCAAAAACGTCGGAATGATTTCGAACAGACTGGCGACCACGACGGCGACGGTCACAAGCACCGTGAACTTGACCGGCAATCGTTCCCATTGGCGGTGCCAGGCCATTTGTTGCCAACCGGCGAACCACTTGCCAAATCCCAAAACGGGAGCGTTGTCCAGGCTGGTCGGCTTGGGTTGTTCGCGAGGCAGCGTTTTCTTTTCGAGCGCCGGTGCCTGAAACACGGGCTCTTGATACTCCGCCGGACGCGACAGCCACGTCATGAAGTAGTTGATGACCATCAAGACGACGCCGCCGACAAACAGGGTGCCGGCCAGCACTCGGATCCACCACATCGGCAGCACGTAGGGCATCACCTCGACGAAATCGGGGTACTTCAATTGGCCGGTTTCGTCCATTTCCCGCCACATCAAACCCTGGGTCAGCCCGGCGATATAGATCGGCACGATGTACAACAGGATCCCGATGGTGCCGATCCAAAAGTGCGCCGAGGCCAGTTTCTGACTCCACAACCTTGTTTGAAACAATCGCGGTGCCAGCCAGTACAACATCCCAAAGGACATCATGCCGTTCCACCCAAGTGCACCGGAGTGGACGTGGGCGATGGTCCAATCGGTGTAGTGGCTAAGCCCGTTGACGCTTTTGACGCTCAGCATCGGGCCTTCGAACGTCGCCATGCCGTAGAACGTGATGCCGACGACAAAGAACTTCAAAACGGGGTCGGTGGCGACTTTTTGCCAAGCACCCCGCAGCGTCAGCAAACCATTGATCATGCCGCCCCAGGATGGCATCCACAGCATGACGCTGAACAGCATCCCCAGGGTCGTCGCCCATTCGGGCAGGGCCGTGTAGTGCAAGTGGTGCGGGCCCGCCCAGATGTAAATAAAGACCAGCGACCAAAAGTGCAGGATCGACAACTTGTACGAAAACACCGGACGGTCGGCCGCCTTGGGCAGGAAGTAATACATCAGCCCCAGGAACGGCGTGGTCAAAAAGAACGCGACCGCGTTGTGACCGTACCACCACTGCATGAACGCGTCTTGGACACCGGCGTAGACCGAATAGCTTTTCCACAAGCCCATCGGCACGACCAAATTATTGAACACGTGCAGCACCGTGACCGTGACAATGGTGGCGATGTAGAACCACAACGCGACGTACATGTGACGTTCGCGACGGTTGACCAGCGTCATGAAGAAATTGACGCCAAAGAAACCCAGCCACACCACGGCGATGGCCAAGTCGATGGGCCACTCCAGTTCGGCGTATTCCTTGCCCTGGGTGATGCCAAAGGGCAACGTGACCGCGGCAGCGACAATGATGGCCTGCCAACCCCAAAAGTGCAGCCGACTGAGCACATCGCTCCACATTCGGCATTTGCACAATCGCTGGGTGCTGTAATACACCGCCGCGAAAACCGCGTTGCCGGCAAAGGCAAAGATGGCCGCGTTGGTGTGCAGCGGTCGCAGTCGGCCAAAGCTTAGCCACTGCAAGCCAGAGAACATCGTCGGTAGCACCATCAACAGGGCCACCAACAGCCCCGCCGCCGTCCCCACCAAGGCCCACAGGAGCGTGGCGACGGCGAATTTCCGGCAGATGTCATCGTCATAGGAAAACGATTCCATCCGCGGTGTGCTGTAGGCGGACGCCGGCTGGCCAGCGTCCAAATTGGTGTCGTTTGCGAGAGCCTCGGCGGTCGCCACGATTGATCCCTCAGGTCGGTCAGGAATGTGAATTCACGTTTGGTCGAGTCACGTGCGAAGCGGACATGAACACGAAGCGTGCCAAAAAGCTTGACACCCTGCTACCCGAACTTCACGCTACCCAATAAAGCCCCGCAAAAGGTCGCTTTTTGTCACCTTCGCGGCGTCTTGTCACACCCCAAGTGCACGAAAAATCGCCCGGAGTGCACGATCAAAAAGCGTGCGTCGCACAGTGCGGCCGAGACATTGTGTGCTCAAACGCACGGGCAATCTGTCGCAGGCGTGCGGTAACCGTGAAACAACGACAGCAAATCCGCAGCGTTTTTTGCGGTCAAACCCGCCTGATTCACGCTTTTCCGGCATGAATGCGAATTCATGGCTCGACGCTTGCTGCTGACCCGACCCACACTTTGTCCCGCACGAAACCGATTTCACGAGTGCACGCTTTTTTGGAGCGACGCGCGAGCCCATGCTGTTGCAACTTCATCCATGACAAGCGGTGGCCATGACGACCGGTGACCAGCCGCGGGTGCTCGTGATCGAAGACGATCCGGACACCCAATCGAATCTTCGTGACATTCTGGAGATGGATGGGTACGAGGTGGAGTGCGCGGCGACGGTGCGCGAAACCTTGCTGCCGCGGGATTGGGGGGCGTTGTTCGCAATCGTTTTGGATCGCCGCCTGCCCGACGGTTCGGCCGATTCGCTGCTGCCCAGTATCCGTGAACTGGCCCCCGATGCGGCCATCATTGTGGTCACCGGAACGGCGGATCTGGAGGGCGCGATCGGCGTGATTCGGCACGGCATCGCGGATTTCATCCCAAAACCGATCGATCCCGAAATGCTTCGCGCGTCACTGGCCCGCACGATTCGGATGCGTGAGATCGAAGAGAAGTCGCGACAAGACGAACGCTTGGCAACGATCGGCCGAATGATGGCATCGGTGGCCCACGAAAGTCGCAACGCCCTGCAACGCATCTCGGCCGCCGCCGACATGCTGGAATTGTCGCTGGACGAAAGCGGCGAAGATCTTGGCGACGTGCGCAAAATTCGATCCGCCGCCGGCGACCTGCATCAATTGCTCGAGGAGATTCGCGGCTACGCTTCGCCGTTTAACCTGCGGCGCAGCGAAGTGCGTTTGGCCACGGTTTGGAAAACCGCGTGGGGCGAAGTCATGGAGACGATCGACCGCGATCACCGCTGGGATTCGCGACACGCCATTTTGGATGATTCGATGGCCGATGAATTCTTGAGTGCGCGAGTCGATCCGTTTCGTCTGCAGCAGGTTTTTCGGAACCTGTTTGAAAATTCGATTGCGGCGGTCGCCCCGGCACCGATCCAAATTCGTTTGGCAACCAAGGTCGTGCGTCGCGCGGGGTTGACGATGTATCGAATTTTGCTGCAAGACAACGGCCCGGGCATTCCTGAAGCCCAACGCGATCAACTCTTCGAACCGTTCTTTACGACCAAGCCCGAAGGAACGGGCCTGGGCTTGGCGATTTCGCAGCGAATCATCAACGCGCATGGTGGGCGAATCTTTACGGTCGCCTCCTCACGCGAACTCAACGGCAGCGGCCGGTCGCTGCAGCCGCCCGGTTCGGCTTCGCTTTCCGGAGCGATCTTTGTGGTGGATCTGCCGGCGACGCAAGCCGAAGGCGACGAATCCCACGGCACGGGCATTTAAGAAACGCACGGGCATTTAAGAAACGCGCGGGCATGAAGAACCGCACGGGCATTTGAAAACTGAAACGCTGATTCTCGAAACCACATGATCTCATGAATGCCGATCCGATCGCTGCCGCCGGTGCGGCGGACGTGCAAACGTTTTCGATTTTGTTGGTCGAGGACGATGATGATTTCCGCGATTCCTGCTGCCGTTGGCTCAGCCGCAAGGGGTACGACGTGGAAGCTTCCGCCGGCGGTGCCGAGGCGATTTCCGCGTGTCAGCGGCGGTCGTTCGATGTCGGCCTGTTCGATATGGACATGCCCGGCATGTCAGGCTTGGAATTGCTGCAGCGGCTGCGCGAAGACGGCAATGATCTGGAGGTCGTGATCCTGACGGGGCAGGGCAGCATCGAAACGGCGGTGCAAGCGATGAAGCTGGGTGCGTGTGATTTCTTGACCAAGCCGTGCCCGCTGGGCGAATTGGAACATCATCTTCGCCTGGCCAATGGCCGCGGTGAACTTCGCCGCGAAAACAAACAACTCAAACAAATCTTGTCACGCTCGCATCCCAAGATCGAGGTCATCGGGGCCTGCCCGGCGATGGTCGCGGTCAAGCAGATCGTGACCCGAATCGCGCCCACCGATCAGCCCGTTTTGATCACCGGCGAAAGTGGGACGGGCAAGGAGGTGATTGCCCAGGCCATTCAGCAGGCCAGCAATTTGGCGGACAAACCCTTCGTCACGGTCAACTGCGCGGCGCTCCCGGAATCCTTGGTCGAAAGCGAGCTGTTTGGTCATCAACGCGGTTCGTTTACCGGCGCGACCGAAGAAAAACCGGGGCTGTTCGAGGTCGCCGATGGGGGCACGCTGTTTATCGACGAATTGGGAGAATTGCCACCATCGCTGCAGCCCAAACTGCTGCGCGTTTTGGAGGACGGTTCGCTGCGCCGGATCGGATCGGCCAAGGAACGCAAGGTCCGCGTCCGCATCATCGCGGCAACGAATCGCGACTTGGCCGCCGCCGTGCGGATGGGTGAATTTCGCGAGGACCTGTATTACCGGGTCAACGTGCTGCCGATCCATTTGCCGCCACTGCGGGATCGCGGCAGTGACCTGGATTCGCTGGTCGGTCATTTTTTGCCGGGGTCGTTCCACGTCGACGATGAAGCGATGACGTGTCTGCGGGCCCACCGGTGGCCCGGCAATGTTCGCGAATTGCAAAACGTGCTCAACCGCGCCGTCATCCTGGCCGACCGCCAAGAAATCACCGTGCACGATTTGCCCGATGATTTGGTCACGCCGGTCGATTTTCCGATGCCGGCAAGGCAACATGGCGATGCACCGGAGTCTTCCAACGGGTCACTGCAGGCCCTGACCAAGCAACACGTTTTGAAAGTGCTGCGAGATGTCCAGGGCAACAAGAGCCACGCGGCCCGACGACTGGGCATTCACCGCCGCAAGCTGTATCGCTTGCTGGAATCTTTTGAAACACAGCAGACCTGACGTGGGTTACCATTTGCCGAAGCGACCGCCGCAATTCGTACGGGCAACCAGGTTGACCAAGCCAAACCATCGGTCCGCGATCTGACCCCGATGGAGGCAAGCACGGGTCCCTTGCTGGCGACGCTGGGCGTGGCCGCGGTCGGCGGTTTTGCAATTTTTTTGTCGATGGCCGATCCAGGTGAAATTGACGACTATGAGGGGACCGGTCGACGCGGGCGGCGTGGAAAAATGCTGGCCCAACTCGCCAATTCGATCGGCCCGGTTTGGGTGCCCATCATCGTGACCATCATTTTGGCCGGCTGCTTGGCGTACTGGTTCATGAAGCTACGCAATCGACCGCAACGTCACGTTATTGAATTCTGAACACTCCGCCCTAAGTATTCGCCAATTGCTGGTCACCACCACGGTGATTGCGATTGGATTGGCATTGGTGTGTCAGCCGAGCGTTCCGGTCGTCCTGAAAGTGCTCGCGATCGCGGCTTGCTTGTACACAAGTGCGACGTGCGTGTTTGCGCTCAGTCAATCACTCAAACCGCCCGCGCGCGAGATCATTTTTTTGTTTGGGCTGCCGTTGTATCTGTTGTCGGTGCTCGCCGCGTCCATCACGTTCGTGATGATGATTGCAATCGCAATTTCGTTGTTGAGCCGAATATGAGAATCGATTGTTCAGAAGCCAACGAGCGACCAATGCAGGTGAGCCGAGACCCGCGGCGACAGCCGCGAGCCGGGTCCTTGCACCGAAACGTGATCCGGGGATGTTGGGTGTGGCCTGGGTTTTGGGGGCCACGCGAGGCCCCCTCACCCCCACGTTTTGTTCGCTTCGGTCCTCAGCACACAAAACGTGGGGGAGAGGGGGCAGGAGGCTGCCTATGTTTTTGTTTTAGCCCCCTCTCCCCCGTCGATTTGATCCGAGGAACGAGGATCAAATCGATGGGGGAGAGGGTTGGGGTGGCCTGGCGCACTGAGTCGGAATTAGGCAAGCTAGGCAAAGAT
>JBCCRW010000094.1:0-16483 GCA_039201055.1 Planctomycetota bacterium
CCCGGCAACCTTGTCGTTGCGGGCGACCGAGATCGCCGGTGACGAAGTCGCTCAAATGCGTTTGTTGATGTTTCGGCGGCTGGATCCGATCGCGGCCAAGTGATGACATCGATGGACTGATGAGGCTGATGGACTCATGACGCCGATCGATTCATGCCGATACCTGTGCGTGGGCATCGCCCGACACTGTGGGTCATTGCCCAACACTGTGGGTCATTGCCCGGCCCAGACCGTTCCCCGTTGGATTTTGCCCGTGCCACCGACTTTGCGACTGTTTCGCGGCGACGATGACGCCGCCCCGCTGCGTATTGGTAGCCGGTTGGACAAGTATCGTTTGACCCGGCGGCTCGGCGAGGGTGGTTTTGCGACGGTGTATGCGGCAACGGACTTGATCGAAAATCGACAAGTTGCGTTAAAAATTCCGTATTCGCGGTTTATCGAGGACGCGCAGTGCAGCGAGGACCTGCATCGCGAGGTCCGCATCATCGCTTCGATGCAGCACACCAGTATCGTGCCGCTGAAGGACGCGCGGTTTATCGATGGTCATTTCGTGATGGTGTTTCCGTTGGGCCGTGAATCGCTTGCCGATCGTTTGACCCGGCGGATCGGTCGCGGCATCGCGATGGATTACGCGGTGCAAATGGTCGCCGCCGTCGCGCACGCGCACAGCGAAAACGTGTTGCACCGGGATATCAAACCGGACAACTTCATTTTGTTCGACGAACAGCACGTCGCGTTGACGGACTTCGGCTTGGCACGGATTGAAAACGGCCGGCACGACGTTTCCGGCAGCGGCACCTTGGGTTTCATCGCGCCCGAACAGGCGATGGGCAAGCCGACGTTTCGCAGCGATGTGTTTTCATTAGGCTTGGTGCTGTATTACCTATTCAGCGGCGAGATTCCCGAGTATCCGTTTGATACCCTGCCCGGTTTTCATCGTCTGCGGCGTGGTTTGTCGGCGGAATTTGTGGGCATCATCCGCAAGTCGATCGATCCGGCGCCAACGCGTCGCTTTCGTGATGCGGTGGCGATGAATAACGCGATCGCGAAGATCCGATATCCCCTGGCCGATCGCTCGGTGGTGTTGCGCGACGCGGCCTAGAGGCCGTGCTGAGCAGGCGCCGGCGACTTGCTACAGTAAGCGGCATGTTGCAAGCCCCCCCGATATCGCCCTACGACGTTCATTTCCGCCTGTTTGGCTGGGAAGTTCGCGTTTCTTGGACCTTTTGGTTGGCCGCCATCGCGTTTGGTTTCGTGCTGGTGCGATCGGTACAGGATTCGATGCGTCCCAACGCGCCACACCTGATTGTGTTGTTGGCGCTGTGGACGATCGCGATGTTCCTGTCGATCTTGATTCACGAACTCGGTCACACCTGGATGCTGCGTCGTTACCGGGTGCATTCGCACATCGTGCTGTACCATTTCGGCGGCTTGGCGATCCCGACATCGGGCAGCGGTTATGGCCGCGTGGGTACGTCGCTGCGACCGTGGCAACAATTCTGGGTTTCGGCGGCCGGTCCCTTGGTGGAACTGGGCAGCGCCGTCTTGTTGATCGTTGTCATTCGGGCGCTTGGACGAACGCCCGAGGGCATTTGGATGTTGCCCCAGTCGATCGTTCAAAGCGTGCAAAGTGACACCACGCCGCTGGCATCGGCGCCGCTTCGCGCGTTGGTGATTTTTTACATCGTGCCAAGCTTTCTTTGGTCACTCTTGAACCTGATCCCGGTGTATCCGCTTGATGGCGGACAGATGTGCCGCGCCGTTGTGGAAGCGCGACAAGGTGATGCATCGGTGTGGATTTGGATCAGCGTCGCGGCGGGTGTGGCGGCCGCGATCTATGGTTTGAAGTTCGATCAATTGTTCATGACGATGTTGTTTGCCGTGTTGGCGTATCAAAGCTATCGCCTGTTGCCGCACGTCCGTTAACAAAAAAACTTTTCAACGCAACCGGTTTTTGATCAAAAACGTGTTGCGAAATTTCAATAACCGCGTAAAGTTACGCGGAAGTTTTCCGTTGGGTGAACAAGTTCGTTGGTGATGATCGCCATGGCTTGGACATTCCAACTCCCTCATGACGTTTGGTGAGCCGTGGCCGGTGACTTGGGTTTGTAACCCGAGTCACTTGACTCGCCAACGCAAACTTTCTCCAGCGGAGGAAAGACGTGGCCAAGAAGAAATCGACGAAGAAGAAGGCAACCAAGAAGAAGTCGACTAAGAAGAAGGCGACGAAGAAAAAGTCGACCAAGAAGAAGTCGACGAAAAAGAAGGCAGCCAAGAAGAAGGCGACCAAGAAAAAGTCGACGAAGAAGAAGTCGACCAAAAAGAAAGCGACTAAAAAGAAGTCGACGAAGAAAAAGGCAACCAAGAAGAAAGCCACAAAGAAAAAGGCCGCCAAGAAGCGTCGCTAAGCTGCGTCGACTATCTTCAATCAAGCGAATCACAAAACCACGTTCGGGATGTTTCCCGAACGTGGTTTTTTTGTCTCCACGCGATCGCCAAAGCGTCGCATGACGCTTTGAGTCGCTCTTTTCTTCGACTCGGAGAGTCGAGCTACTGAGTTTTCTTCGACTCGGAGAGTCGAGCTACTGAGTTTTCTTCGGCTCAGTGCAACGCGCGACTGAGCCCATCCGCTACAGCGTTGGCAGCGACGGCTTGGGCGGGTTTGCGGCCGCTTTTTCGGCCAAATGACGCACCAACGATCGGGTAATTTGCTCCAGCGGCTGGCGGGCGCGAGCGTCCTCGTGGATCACTTTGGCCAGTTCGCCCGCATCGCCGGCTTCGCGTAGCGTCATGTCGATTGGCAGCCCGCCCAGAAACGGGACGCCCAATTCTTCGGCCTTATCACGGGCACCGCCGCGTCCAAAAATATCGTAGGTCTTGCCGTTGTCGGGGCACAAAAAGCCGCTCATGTTTTCGACCATCCCGGCCAGCGGAATGTTGACCTTGCGGAACATGCTGATCGCTTTGACGGCATCCAGCAGCGCGACTTCCTGTGGGGTGCACACGACCACCGCGCCGGCAAGCGGAATGGTTTGCGATAGCGTCAGGGCGATGTCACCGGTGCCCGGCGGCATATCGATGACCAGGTAATCCAGTTCACCCCAGATCGTGTCGTTCAAAAACTGCATGATCGATCCGTGCAACATCGGCCCGCGAAAGACTACCGCTTGGTCGCGTTCGACCAAAAAGCCCATCGACATGACCGGCATGTCACCGACGGTCATCGGGATGATTTTCTTTTCGGGGCTGACGGCCGGGCGCCCTTCCATGCCCAACAATTGCGGAATGCTGGGACCGTACACATCGGCGTCCATCAAACCCACCTTGCAGCCGCTGCGTTGCAACGACAACGCGATCGATGCGGCAACGGTGCTTTTGCCGACACCCCCTTTGCCGCTGCCCACCAGTAAAACTGATTTGACTTTCAAGCCCGAAGTTCCCAGCCGCGCCGGCGGTCGCTCGTGTGGCTGGATGGCAAACTCAATTGTTGTTCCCGGCAGTGCGGCTTGCACACGGCTGGCCAAGGTTTCTTGAACCTCCGCGGCGATGGGCATCGAATGCGACGTCAACGACAGCGTCGCCTTGGCCTCGGAACCATCCACGGTCACTTCGCCGACCTGTCCCATTTTTCCCATCGGCCGTCCGGTTTCGGGATCGGGGTAAGCGTTCAGGATTTCCTGAATCTGATTGACGGCATCCATCGGGGTTGGCTTCGATAAAGTGGTGCGAAAGTTAAGGACGAGGCCCTGAGCTTCGTGGCCCTGAGTTCCAGGGACCTGCGTTTTTCACCCACGGCCGCCGATGCTTGTCACCATAACAGTCCGCCAAATGCTTTCCGAGTCCCGCGTCAGCGGCGATGGACGCGGCACAGCACGGCGGCGTTGTTAAGCCCGACGACGATAGCCGTCCGCGTCAATCGTCTTGGAATCACGCGGTGCCGATTGCGATTCAAATGGGCGGCGGCGGTGTTCGTGGAATGTCTGGGATACCGATACCCGAAACGATCCCGGTCGGATCAAACCGGACATCAAATGTTGTCGAATCCAGGCCCGACCGGCGGGAACCAACAGACAAAATCCGAGCACATCGGTCAGCAGACCGGGCGTCAGCAGCAATGCCGCCGCAAAGACAATCATCAGGCCATCTTGAATTTCGGTTCCCGGCATCCGGCCGGCCGCCAGGGCCTCGCGGAAACGTCGCCACGCGGAAACGCCCTCGCGCCGAGCCAACCACGACCCCAGGACCCCGGTCGCGACCACCAACGCGATGGTGGCGCCGACGCCCGTCCACTGTGCGATCTGTAGTAGTAAATACAGCTCAATCAGGGGGACAACGATAAACGCGACGAGTAATTTGAACAGCATTGGAGCGTGTTTGGCTGAGGTCGTTTACGGGGCAAATTGGCAGAACTTGGCCGCCCATAGGACCCTGATGCAGTTTCCATGCCGAAAACCACGCTGGACGAACCCGAACGACGGCGTCAAAGTGTTCGCCACAACCTTGGGTCATCACAAGGATTCTTGGGTCATCACAAGGATTTGATGGCGACGATGAAGACGACTTTTCAAAGCGGTTCCGACCAACGCCTTGTCACCGACCTGTACGCTCACCAGCCCACTTCGCCGGCTCTCACGCACCCACCGGCGGGTGCCAATTCGCTCGAACCACCGGCGACCCGCGGCGTGTTTCTGTGCCTGCATGGCTTGGGCGACCATGCCCAAATGTTTGAATCGTTCGCGGGCAAGGCGCTTCAATCGGGTTTTGCGAGCGCCGCGATGGATCTTCGTGGCCACGGCCGATCGGCGGGAAAACGTGGCCATGCGGTGTCCTACGACGCATTGCTGGATGACGTTTCGGCGCTACGGGAAAACGTCGTGCAGCGACTGGGCAACGTGCCGCAGTTTTTGCTTGGCCATTCGGCCGGCGGCAACATCGCGCTGAACTATGCGTTGCGACGCGGGGAGTTTGGTGATTCACGCCACCGGTCGCCAACGATCGACGCGGATGGTTCATTGGGGCCACTCGCCGGCTTGGCTTTGTTATCGCCGATGCTCTTGCCGCCCCAACCGGTCACTCGGCCGCAAATCTTGGCCGCGTGGCTGACGGGGTATTTGGTGCCGTGGTTTCGCATCAAAAAGCGACCGGCGTTACGCAAGATCACGTCGGATCCCGACGAGCAACAGCGGATTCGTAACGACGACCGACGTCATGGTCGACTGTCGATTTATTTGGCGACCCAATTGCTTTCGCAAGGTCGCTGGGCCATCGACCACGCGCGTTCGGTCGACCTGCGGACGTTGTTGATTGTCGGCGAGGACGATGAGTTGATTGATCGCGACGCGGTGCATCACGCGGCGCTGCGAATCGGCCGGTTGGCCGACACAACTTCGGTCCCCAAAGGCCGCCATGATTTACTACACGACCACACCGCGGACGTGGTGATGCGGCGAATCATCCAGTGGGCCCAGCAGTGTTGCTAAGCACGCGTTCGTATTGATCCACCATCGAAGCCCACGAAAACCGCTCGGAGACTTCGCGTGCCGCGGTCGACAGACGCATCCGCATGTTTAAATCACACATCAGTTCACCCATGCCGATCGCCAACGCATCGCAATGGTTGTCCACCAACAATCCATCCACCCGATCACGAACGATCTGCTCGGTGCCTCCGGGGCAACGCGTTGCAACCACCGCCATCCCGCCAGCCATCGCTTCCATCAGCGCTGACGGAAAGCCTTCGTAGTGTGATGACAACGCAAAGATCGACGCGGCACGATACATCGGTTGCATCGGTCGGACCCAGCCGCATAGCTCGATCGAATCCGCACAAGACGCCTGCCTGGCTTGATTCAACAAAGATTCACGCTGCGTGCCGTCGCCGTAAATTTTCAATTTCCAAGACGCGTCGCCGGTCTGCCGCGCGACCTGTTCATGCGCCTGGGCAAAGGCGGCGATCAAACGTTCGAAGCCTTTTTCCTTTTCCAAACGCCCGACGCCGATGACGGTTTTTAATCGCGGTGATTCATCGACAAGGGGATCGGGATCGACCGCCGAAGGGATCACGTGAACTTCGCGTCGCAGCAAATCACGCAAGTGCTCGGCAGCGTGCGGTGACTGTGTGATGACCGCGGACGCTTTGCGATAGGACCGCACCCGTTGCATTTCCCAGTAACGGCCCAGGACCTGCGCTGCCGGATGGCTGCGTTCGCTCAGCACCACCGGCACACCGGCTCGCCGCGCCGCCTGCTGAGCCAAAATGTTGTTTCGATCGCAAAACGATAACACGACATCGGCTTGAAAGGTCTTGATGGCGGCGGCCAACTTGGCGACACGCCCGCGATGCGAAAACCATCCTTCCATCGGGTTTCGCGACACCGACATCACATCCAAAGCCGTTCGCGTCACGCGGGAATCCAGATCGTGTCGATTGCGACAACCGTCGTCCAGCGTGATCAAGTCAACCCGATGATCGCGCTGGACCAATTCGCCGCACAGACGCGCCATCACGCGTTCGGCGCCGCCGCCGTCCAGAGAGTGGATAAAACACGCGATTTGCAAAGTGACGGGCAAAACATCAAAAACGGAGCAAGTCCGTTTCGCAGGGGGTTCGGATTGAACCGGGGAAAACAGAGATTAGTGTAAGTGGAAAGCGATCGGGTCTTGCCGACCGGCACGCTCGCGATCGTTGCACGTCGGGGGAAAGAATCGCCAGACGATTTTTGTCCGGAATTTCCTCACACCCCACGAAAACATGATCAAGCGTTTCACTTTGGCCATGGCCCTGATGATCGGCGCAATCGTTAGCACCGGAAGCGACGCCCAGGCCCAGGGGCCGGCACCCTTCGGATTTGGATTCCAGCCCTTTGGTTTCTATCAGCCTTACGGTGCGACTTTCGGCAATCAACTTCGCACGCCACCCTACTTCTCACTCAATCCGCCGGTTTATTACGGTGCCCGCTACGCCCGTCCCTACGGCGCCAGCCCCTTTGCGGCACCCCCGATGGTTGGCGCCGCCCAAGGCTATCGACCGCGGCTGCGAAGCCAGTTTTCGCGTCCGCCGGCCAGCGGCCCGGTGATGATGCGACGGGAAAACCCGTTCATTCACATCAGCCGAGTCTTGCCGCCGCCGTCCGCGTCGGACCAGCAGGTCGTCCAGGGCGAAGTGAAATTGAATCCCTATGTCAGCGGCACGGCACTGGTCAGCAAATGACCGCGACTTCTTAGATAAAGCGGGTCCCCGCGCGAGACGACGTCCAGGCGGGACTGCTCCATCATGCAGAAACGAAACCACCGCCGCGACACGCGGCGGTGGGATCGGCAGGGGGAATCTTCGGGCGTAATCGGCGGTGGAATTTTACGGGGCCTCTTTCCGAGCGCTCCGGACGCGATTCCAGATTATGGCTTGACACCTGGAAAGCACGGCGAGATACTCCGCCGCTCGACATTGCGAATTTCTTTCCAGACTCATTCGGCCCCGTTTGTGGGCCGTTTCCGTTCTCCATGCCAACGATCAACCAACTCGTTCGACGCCGACGCAAGCAAAAAAGAGCCAGAGTAAGTCGCCGGTTCTTGATCGTTGCCCGCAAAAGCAGGGCGTTTGTTTGCAGGTCCGGACGATGACGCCGAAGAAGCCGAACTCGGCACTTCGAAAAATCTCACGTGTCCGGTTGAGTAATGGCAAGGAGGTCACCGTGTACATCCCGGGCGAAGGCCACAATTTGCAAGAGCACTCGATCGTGCTGGTCCGCGGTGGTCGTGTTCGCGACCTGCCGGGTGTCCGTTATCAGGTGGTTCGCGGCAGCCGCGACGCGTTGGGCGTTGATGGCCGCAAGCGCTCTCGTAGCCGCTACGGCGCGAAGAAGAAGTAATTCGCCCGTCGCCCTCGACCCCATCACCTTTTTTCAAGACCCAATTGCCCCACACCGGGCCCCGAGAACGAGGGCCCCAAGAACGAGTACTCATGGGACGTATCACTGCCAGCCGGACCCAATTGAAGGGAGACCCCCGTCACGATTCACTACTCGCGGGAAAGTTCATCAATTGCTTGATGCTGGACGGCAAAAAGACCGTCGCCCAAAAGGTGTTCTACGACGCGCTCGAAGAGATCGGCAAGCGTGGTGAAACCGGCGAAGATACGCCGTTGCAGGTTTTCGAAACGGCCATCGAGAACATCAAGCCCTACATTGAAGTCCGCAGCAAGCGGGTCGGCGGTGCCAGCTACCAGGTGCCGATGCAGGTCAACAAGACCCGGCAGCAAAGTCTGGCGATCCGCTGGTTGCTCGAGGCGATTCGGGCCAAGAAGGGCCGACCGATCCACTTGAAGCTGGCCGACGAATTGCTGGCGGCCTACAAAAAGGAAGGCGTCGCTTACACCAAGCGGGAAAACACGCACCGGATGGCGGATGCGAACAAGGCGTTCTCGCACTTTGCGTGGTGACCGGCGTTCCCGACGCTCACCCTTTCATCTTTCAATTCACCAACCGCGGCTCCAGGGCATTTGCCCAAGGGTCGCGGTTTTTTTATTTTCATCACTTTGACCCAGCGCCGCAGTGACCCAGGGGCGCCAACCGCAGGGTCACTCCCGCCCCGACGGCATCGCCATGTCCACGGATATTTCAAAGCTACGCAACATCGGCATCATCGCTCACATCGACGCGGGCAAAACCACCGTCACCGAACGGATGCTGTATTTGTCCGGTGCCAAGCATCGTGTCGGGCGGGTCGACCATGGCACGACGGATACCGACGACGATCCCGAGGAACAGGAACGCGGCATCACGATCTTTTCAGCCTGCGTGAAATTCAATTGGGGCCAGTACAACATCAACTTGCTGGATACCCCCGGCCACGTCGATTTCACTGCGGAAGTCGAACGTTGCCTGCGAGTTTTGGATGGTGCGGTGGTTGTCTTTTCGGCCCGCGAGGGTGTCGAAGCCCAAAGCGAAACGGTCTGGCGGCAGGCCGATCGCTACGGCGTGCCCAAGGTCGTTTTCATTAACAAATTGGATCGCGAGGGAGCCGATTTCGAATCGGTCTTCAACGACATCGGCCCGCGTTTGGGCGTCAAACCGGTCGCCATCGAATTGCCCGTTGGCCAGGGACCGCCACATGTCGCGGATCCGTTTCGGGGCGTGATCGATTTGCTGGACATGAAAATGCTGCAATTTGATCCGGACACCGACGGCAAAGAGGTCAAGGAAACCGGTATCCCGGCCGAGCTTTTGGACGACGCCAACTTGTGGCGAATGCAAATGCTGGACGCCGTTTACGACTTGTCCGAAGAAGCCGCGATGCTGGCGTTGGAAGACCAAGAAGTGCCGCGCGAAATGGTGATCGCCGCGTTACGCAAAGGCGTCATTGAAAATCAAATCCAAGTCGTGCTGTGTGGATCGGCGCTTCACGGCATTGGCGTCCAGCCGTTGATGACCGCGGTGGGCCGATTCTTGCCCAGCCCGCTGGACCGTCCCGCAGTCGCCGGCCACCTGCCCGGCAAAGACGAAAAAACGCTGCAGCGACATCCCAAAAATACCGAGCCGTTTTGTGGTTTGGTATTCAAAATCTTACCGGCCAAAACCGGCGACAATTATTGGGTTCGTGTTTACAGCGGATCGCTAAAACAAAACATGCGAGTCCAATGCCCCAATCGCGAAAAGAAAGAGAACATCGCCCAGTTGTGGCAAATTCACGCCACCAAAAAAGAACGCGATGGACAGATTGACGTCGTCAACGCCGGCGACATTTGTTGTGTCATCGGGCCGCGTTTTGCAATCACCGGCGACACGCTGTGCGACACCAAGGACCCGATCGAATTGCCCAGCATTCAATTTGCCGAAACCGTGTTGTCGATGGCGATCGAGCCTGAAAACACGGGCGACCGAAAAAAACTAGAAGAAACACTGGAGATGCTGCGGCGTCAGGACCCGACCTTTCGCGCGATCGAAAACGAGGAACTGGGGCAAACGATCATCAGCGGCATGGGCGAATTGCACTTGGAAGTCATCCAGCATCGCTTGACCCGCGACTTTGGTTTGAATGTCAAATTCTATAAGCCACGCGTCAACTATCGTGAAACGATTTCGGCAGCGGCGGATGTGACCGGGGCGTGCAACCGGCAAATGGGCGCAACGCAAATGTTTGCGCGTTTAAAGGTTCGTGTTTCTCCGCTGCCGGATGCTTCCGCGCCGCCCATCGTGTTTGATCGATTGCCGCCCGAATGCCTTCCCAATGCCGTCCGCGCCGCGGCGATCGATGAACTGCGTGAACGTGCCGGTGGCGGCGGTTTGGTGGCGGGATTCCCGCTGTCGGGGGTCAAGATCGAAGCCTATGACGTGGAAACGGCCGAAGAGGGAAGCGATGAAATTGCGTTCCGAATTGCCGCCGGCGATGCGTTTGATCGCGGCTTGGAACAGGCCGGGCCGACGCTGCTGGAACCCGTGATGCAGGTGGAAGTCACCACGCCGGATGACTACTTGGGCGAATTGGTCAACGACTTGCAACAGCGCCGCGCGTTGATCGCGGGTACCGAAACACGCGGCGCGATGTCGGTGATTACCGCGCACGCGCCGCTGAAAGAATTGTTTGGCTACAGCGGGGCGGTGCGGAGTTTGTCGCAGGGTCGCGCGGCGTCCAGCATGCAGCCGCACAGCTACCAACCGGCGCCCAAGAGCGACGTCGAAGCATTCATGATGGGGTAAGTTGGCGTCGCCCCGTTGGGGCTTTTCTGTTTGTCTGTGGGATGATTCCCCAGGGCGTTGCCCTGGGCTTGCATCGGGCTGCCCCTTCGGGGCGGAAGGCAGCGGCCGCATGAAGTCGCCGCAGGAAACAGCCGTGTGCCGAACGAAACCGTCGCAGGTTCAAACCCAACACCATCCTCCAGCCCCAACGGGGCGGCCCCAAACGACGTTCGGCCCGAAGGCGGTGTCTCAATGGCCGATTTCGGAATGACCGATTTCACGCGTTCCAATTTCACGGGCGGGATTTCCGCCGACGATTTGCCACGCCGCGACATCTTTAAAGGCGGCGGATGCGGCGCCCACAACCGCTCCGTTTCCGACATGGACATTGGGGCCGACGAATGCGTCCGCACAAATCCAGGCGTCATCATCGATTCGAATCGGCGATTTGATTAACGGCATTCGCGCGTCGCGGCAATCGTGGCTGCCGCCACACAAATGAACGCGATGCGAAATGGTCACGCGGTCGCCGATTTCAAGCCGCCCCAAGTTGTACAGCAGGACCCCAAAACTGACCGACGAGTCTTGGCCAATACTCAGGTTCCAGGGGATGAAGATTTTCGCCTTGGGGTCGATGCAAACGTTCGGCCCAACACTGGCCCCGAATCGACGCAGTAGCCACCGTCGCCACCCCCAACACAGTCGAGGCGAAAAGCGAAACAGCGGATGAACAAGCGTCCAGAGCACGCGTCCAAGCAGTTCCGCCGCCGACCACTTTCGCGCGGCGCGATTGCCGCTGACGTCAATTTGCGAGGCGTTGGCGTTCGTGATCTTCCGTACCTGTTGGGTCGATGATCGGGTCCGCTGGTGATCGGGTCCGTCAGTACCGCGGGACTAAGCGGTAGTTTACGAGCGCGGGATCATCAAGGAACCTTCGTTTCTTCAAATGCATCCCAATGCCGATGGGCGATCCCAAGTTTGCCGTCGAAAACGCTATTTTGTGCGTTGTCGAGACCGGCGGGGTTGGGAATCACAAAAATTTCCCCAAGCTGAGACAATTATCGCGATCTTAGGGTCCTGGTTTCATCTTCATTCCGTCCGATTGAGGTGACGTTCTGCCGGAGGAGAGCTAAAATCGGGGTCCCCCGGAAGGTGGCCAAACTCCCTGTTTTGCTCCAATATTGTCGCCTTCCCGCACCTGTGAAGCACCCCTAAAGCATTCATGCAGACCGTCGAATCTTCTCGCGTCGCGGAGCGTTCCAACGCGTCCGTGTCGGCTACCGGTGTCAGCAATGGTTCGCCCGTCGGCGGCACCCGCAATGGTTCGCCCGCGGGGCTCGCCCGCAATGGCATGCCCGTCGGCGGCGGCGTCAACGGATCGCCGATGTCGGTGTTGGGCGTCGAAGTCCCCCAGCACATCAATATCCTGTCCGCGATCTGGCGGTACAAATGGGCGGCATTGATCCCCGCGATCTTGGGCCTGGTGATCGGCTTGATTGTCTTTACCCAATTGCCCGAGACCTATCGCAGCACGACGCGATTGATCATTCAAAATGACCGCCCGGCTGTGGTGGATCAGGTAACCGGTGATGTCATCGGCGGCGTGCCGCCCATCGAAGTGGTCAACGCGCAAGTGACATCCGACGAAGTGCTTCGCCAGGCATTCAAATCGCCCAAGCTCGAGGGCTTTCGGTCGCTGTTTGATGACGATATGGCAAAGTTCGCATCGGCATCCATCAAAGCTTTGGAATTGGAACCCGAAGTCGAAGACGTCCGCTCGGCACAACAATTGGTCCTGTTGATGCACTACGAACACATCAACGATGAACTTTGCCCCAAGGCCGTCGCGGCGTTCAGTGACGCGTTGCAGGACTATTACATCGAACAGGTCCGCGGTTCGCGAAGTTCCATCATGGAATTGCTGAACAACGCCGTCGACAAGCGTCTTGCCGAATTGAAGGATCTTGAACAACGCTATGTCGCGTTCCGCCGCCAATCGAAACTAACCTGGGATGTCGAACAACGAGCGATCAATCCGCATCGCGAGCAACAATTGAGCCTGCTGGCCCAGCAGAGCGAAGTGCGTCAGCAGCAGGAACGGTTGCAGGAAGAGTTGGCGATGGTCGCTGCGATCACAAAGGAAAAATTGATTGACCCCATCTTCACGCTCAAAACGATCGGGCAACTGCTTGAAAAGAAACTCGCGATCCCCTTGGAGGATGTTGACCGTTCGCGCCTGGGCGAAGGCGATAGCGAGCTGGCGTGGATCCAACTGCGAAAAGAGTTGGTGCCATTGCAAATCGAAAAGGTGAAGTTGGAAGCCGAATTGGGCGAAAACCACTCGCGGGTTCAGGACATTGCCAAGCAGTACGAAATGCTGAGCGAGGAGCTGGGCAAGTTGACCGAGGCGGAATCCGAACGGATCCGTATTCTGCGTGAGGAACGTCGCAGTGCCGGCGATTTGTCGGGCAAGGCTGCCGAGGCGGTGAAGGCGGTCATCTACGCGATGCAGGCGGAAAACGACTTGCTTAGCAAACGAATCGAATCGCTGGATGATTCGATCGTGCGGGAGAAAAATTTGGCGGCGCAAATCGCCGACCAAGAAAACCAAGACCTGGTGTTTCGCAGCGAGATCGATCGGCTGCGAACGCTGACCGATACGTTGCTCGCACAAATCGGTAACCTGACCGTCAACGAGGACAAAGGCGGGATCGTCGCCCGTACCCTGGTCAAACCCAGCGATGCCTACAAAGTGGGTCCGCGGGGTGTGGTGTGCCTGGGCATCGGGTCCCTGTTGGGATTGGCCCTGGGTTGCGGCATCGCGTTGATCCTGGAAGCCAATGCAAACACCTTCCGAAACCCCGACGACGTGGGCATTTTATTAGGCGCCCCGGTGCTGACGCACCTGCCATACTTCAAGGGCAAAAGTTCCAAGAAGCTTCGCAAATCCGATTACCGTTTTGGGCACCTGGACCCGCACTTGGCGGTGGTCCATTCGCCGACCTCGGTGCCCGCCGAAGCGGTTCGGTCGTGCCGGACTTCCGTGTTTTTCGAACTCGGTTCCGGCGGCGGTAAAATTTTGCAACTCACCAGCCCGCTGCCGGGCGACGGGAAAAGCACGATCTCGCAAAACTTGGCCGCCGCCATCGCCCAGAGCGGCAAGTCGGTGCTGGTGATCGATTGTGACTTGCGGAAACCGCGGCTGGGCGAAAACTTCAGCGTTGCCGATCGCATCGGATTGACCAATGTGCTCAACGGTGAATGCGATCCTCAGGATGCCATCCACGAATCGGGCGTCGAAAGATTAAGCGTGATGCCCAGCGGTCCGATCCCCGTCAATCCGGCCGAAGCTTTGAGCTTGCCGGAGATGCCCGAACTGCTGTCCGTGCTGCGTGAACAATACGATTTCATCATCTTGGATACGCCGCCATTGTTGGTCGTGACCGACGCCAGTATCGTGGCCGGCTATGCGGACGGGGTCATCCTGGCACTGCGGATTCGCCGCAAAAGCAAGCCCAATGCAAAGGAGGCGATGTCGATCCTGCGCGGGGTCCAAGCCAACGTGGTCGGCGTGATTGTCAACAACTCTGACGAAGCATCCAGTAGCGACGGATACGCCGGGCGTGGCTACTATCGATACGGTAAGTACACCGACCACTATCGCCGATCGTCGAAACTGGACAAGGTCGCAGAACCGTTCCTGGTGGGGGGCCAAAGTGCCAACGGATCGCCAAAGCCCAGCCGCATCAGCGGACCCAGCGTCGCGGCGGCATCGGGGTCACCCAAATCCGGTTCACCCAAATCCGGTTCACCCAAATCCGGTTCACCCAAATCCGGTTCACCCCGACCGGCGGCGACAAAATCCAAGCCGACACCGCCGCCGGTTTCCGTCCATGATGATGGGCAAGCTTCGAGTGCACACGGTCCACCTCAAACCGATTCGGAACAACTGAAGACGTGAAATACCTCAACCCGCTGTTTTGGCTCCGAAGCTTTGGTGCCTTTCTGTTTGAGTGGTTTGTTTCCTGTCGCTGGAGCGATCTGGTTCCTGCAATGCCGGCTTTGATTGTGGGTTCGGGTTTGGCCGTGCTCGCCGTATTCGCCTACTCGGACAACTCGGGCTTCCGCGCCCGCTTGATCGAATCGCAATACGCCGAAGCGCGGCAGGTTGGCGATTTGGAAACCGCGCAACTGGTGCTCAATCGGCGGCTCTCCTGGGCACCCGACGACACCGAATCCCGTTATGACCTGGCAGTGCTGCGGGCCGAGGACGACAAGGAACAAGCGATTCAAATGATGAATCAGCTGGCCTTGACCAAGTCGTTTGTCCCGGCGGCGAAGTGGGTGGTCGCCAAAGAATTCCAGGGCCGCCAGTGGTCCGATCTGGATGATGACGAACGCGCTCGCTTTGGTGCGCTGCTGAAACTGATTCGTCGCGAAGAGCCCCAAAACCGCGGCAACACCATCATGTTGTCCAAGCACTATTTGGTCCAGAAGCAATACAACGAAGCGATCGAGTTGCTGGACGAACTTTCGGAACTCGAACCGCTGCGTTCGTATGATGCCGCGCAGATCGCCCGCCGCGTCGGCGATCAAGAAATGTCCGATCGGTTCAATCGGAAATGTCTGGAACGAATCCTGCCGCTGCTGGAGGAAAATCCATCCAACGCGGCTCTGGCCCGGGCGGTCGCCCAGGTGCTGGTCGATTTGAAGCGATTCGAAGAAGCGGCGACGCGAGTTCGCCGTGCGATGGTCGGAATCGCTAACAAAAAAGAAACCACCGACAAAGAAAAGAAACAACTTGTCATGCTCCGCATGACCTTCGGTGAATGTATGGTGCTGTGGGCGAAAGAGCTGGAAGAGAACGGCCGCGGAACCGACACCGAAGCCGTCAAGCAGTTGCAAATCCTTGAGCTCGCACTGCGAAATGCACCGGAGAGCCCGAAGGTGCTGTCGGCCGTCGTCGATCAAGTCTTGGCCAACATCAATCGAGATGATGCCAAGACCAAGGCCCAATTGAAGGCATTGGTGGACGGTTCGTCGCCGGGCATCTCCAACTTCATTCGCGGCACCGCGATGCTGATGCGGGACGAACCCGAAAAGGCCCTGAACTATCTTCGCCAAGCCTCCGAATACCTGCCACGAAGCAACGTGATTTTGAACAACATGGCCGTGGCGATGATCAGCAAGGGCGATGAAAATTTGGAGGTTGCACTGGATCTGGTCAACGAGGCGATCACCAACTCCAAAAAGCCGCTGCCGCATTTTTACGAAACCCGCGGGCAGATTTACTTTCAACTCGATCGTCCCAACGAGGCGATCTCGGACCTACAGCGCGTGCTGCAAGTACCCACGCTTGAGAAACAGGCCCGAAAAACGCTGGTGGACTGCTATCGCGAGATCGGTGACGAACAGCTTGCCAGCTTGCACTTGGAACGCGTGCAGGAGATGCAGAAACAGGAGGAACTGCAATCGTTCATGAAACGCGATTCCAAAAGCACCGAAGGCGATGTCGAAGTCGATTCGTTGATTGACGAAGCAAAGTAGGCCGGCCTGTCCGAGGCTTACAAAGTCGCTCGCCTCTGCGAGGCCAGGGCTTTCTACGTGTGATTTTTCTTCGGTTTTCGGCTGTCGAGTAGCTTCTTCGATGACGCGTGGCTGTTACGTTACATTTTTCGTTTCTCTGGCGGCGGACGTTTCGGTCCGCGGGTCGATTTAACGTATTTCTTTGGATCGATACGGCGAGCGATTTTCAAAAGGAAGCGACAAACAGATTTTCCGTCGGTGCCAACAATGTCTTCCCATTCACG
>JBCCRW010000095.1:0-16441 GCA_039201055.1 Planctomycetota bacterium
ACCCGGGTGGCCCAGGCGATCGTGGATCACCAGCGGAAGTTTTTTGATGAGGGCCCCGAGGTGATCGAGCCGCTGAAGATGCAGCAGATCGCGGATAAGGTGGGGGTGCATGTGACCACCGTTAGCCGCGCGGTGGACGACAAGTGGATCCAAACACCGCGTGGGATTCTGCCGCTGAAACGATTTTTTGTCGGTGGCACCCAAACCGAAGACGGCGACGATGTGGCCTGGGACACGATCCGCTTGAAGTTGCAGGAGGTGATCGAAAAAGAGGACAAGAGCGATCCCTGGAGCGACGAAAAATTGGTCGAGGTCCTTCGCAAGGAAGGTTTGCAGGTCGCTCGCCGAACGGTGACCAAATATCGAAAAAAGATGGGAATTCCCAGTAGCCGCCAGCGACGCGATTGGACTCTGGTTAAAAAATAGGCTTTTGGCTTTGCTGCATCGCCTTTTTTGGACAAACCCATGCCGCGTCGGCGAGATTCCTACGGTTTAGCACGCCACGATCACCGCCGCCGACCATGCTTGTGGCTGATTTTCTTGTTTGTTGTTTGGGGAGGAATTTCCGCGGACGCCGGCGATCCGCGCGTGTCCCAGCGGCTGCCCAACATCGTGATTTTGTACGCGGATGATTTGGGCTTCGGCGATCTCAGGTGCAATGATCCGCAATCGATGATTCCCACGCCGAACATGGACCGTTTGGCCAAAGAAGGGCTGCGTTTTAGCGACGCCCATTCGTCATCGGGAATCTGCACGCCAAGCCGCTATGCCTTGTTGACGGGCCGTTCGCATTGGCGGGACTTTCACAACATTGTCGGGGCGATGGGCGATTCGGTATTCAAGCCCGAGCAAACGACGTTGCCCGAAATGCTCCGCACCCGTGGCTATCAAAGCGCGGCGATCGGCAAATGGCATCTGGGTTGGGATTGGTCGTCGATCCGCTTGCCCGCCGCCAAGCCGACCCGCCAGGGGCGGAACGCGGTCTGGAGTTTCGACGATTTTGATTGGTCAAAACCCATTTCCGATGGGCCGCTGGATCATGGCTTTGACCACTACTTTGGCGACACGGTAATCAACTTTCCGCCGTATGGCTGGATTGAAGATGCCCGGCTAACCACGCCGCCGACGACAATGCTGGACACGGCGACGTTCCCGAAAATCAAAGAGGGCAAATGGGAATGCCGAGCCGGGCCCATGGTCGCCGGCTGGAACCCCTATGACGTGTTGCCGACATTGGCCGAGCGGGGCGTCGGCTACATCAGAGAACACGCACGCGACGATCAGCCTTTCTTTTTGTACTTCGCGTTTCCGTCGCCGCACGCACCCATCGTTCCCAACGATGCCTTTGATGGAAAATCTGGGGCCGGGCCGTATGGCGATTTTGTTTTTGAAACCGATCATCGTGTTGGTCAATTGTTGGATGCGATCGACGATGCCGGCATTGCCGATAACACACTGGTCATCTTCACCGCCGACAACGGGCCCGAACGTTATGCCTATGCCCGTGAGGAGGCATTCGGCCATTGGTCGGCGGCACCCTTTCGAGGACTCAAACGCGACCTTTACGAGGGCGGTCATCACGTGCCCATGATCGTTCGCTGGCCAAGGCGAATCGAGGCCGGTCGCACCGTTGATGCATTGACATCGCAGACGGACGTGATGGCGACGCTTGCGACGCTGACGGGAGCCACGCTGCCGGCCGGACAGGCGATGGACTCGGTTGATCAATCCAGCGTTTGGCTGGCGGATCAACCGCCGGTTCGTCCTAGTATGGTTCACAACACCAGGGCGAACGAATACGCGTTTCGCAATGGAGAATGGGTTTTGTTGGAAGCAAAATCGGGCTACGTCAGCCGTCGCAATCGCGGCTGGGAGGCGCGGCGTGGTTATTCCGCCGACGATGACAATGATGTCGAATTGTTTCACCTTGCCGAGGACATCGGCCAAATGCGCGATTTGGCAAAGGTCGAGATCAAGCGGGTTGCCGCGATGAAATTGTCTTCCCAGGCCGAGCGGTCGCGACGGCCGTCGCCGTTTGCGCTGCGGCGTTTGCCCGAGCGGGTTTCGATTCGTGGCATGGCCGTTGCCAAGCCTGACAAACCGTCGGCAACACGCCGAGAAGAACATTTGTCTGCACCGGAGTCATTGCCCTGGGTGTATGTTTGCGGGACGCAGTCGACGGTGCTGCGGTCGCGGGATTTGGGCGCGACGTGGCAGGATCTTTCGCCGCGTGGATTCCTTGATCAAGCGCTCGACTTCCGTTCAATCGCGGTCATCGGGGACAAGGTCACCATCGCCGTGGCGGGTCAACCGGCCGTCGTGTTGCACAGTGAAGACGCCGGCGCGACGTGGCGGAGTGTGTATCAGATCGAGCACGCGTCGGGATTTATTGACGGAATTCAAATGGTCGATGACCAGCGTGGTTATTTGTTTGGCGACCCCGTGGACGGCCGCTGGTGGATCGCCGAAACGCTTGACGGTGGCAAATCATGGTCGACGCTGCCCGAGTCTAAACGTCCGCTTGCACCGGAGGGTGAGGCCGGGTTCGCGGCCAGCAATTCGTCGATCTTTGTTGACCAAGACAAGATATGCATCGGCACCGGCGGCGTGACCCGCGATCGAGCTCGCATTTGGATCGGGAAACGTGAGTCAACGTCCGCGGGGCGATCGTCTTGGATTTGGACAGCGGCGAACGCGCCGCTGCAATCGTCGTCGCGAGCGGGCGTGTTTTCGATTGCGGCCGATGAGGATGGGACGTTGATTGCGGTTGGTGGCGATTATCGGCCGGAATCCGAGGCGGTCGCGACCGCGGCGATCAGCGACGATGGTGGGGCGAATTGGCGATTGTTAACGCGGGCCCCCAGGACGTTTCAATCGTCGGTTGTCTCTTTGAGCGGTGGCCGATGGATCAGTGTCGGTAACGGCGCCGACGGTCTGTCGAAGATTCATTTGGGCACCGATGTGGATGAATGGTCGGAGGTTCCCAATCCGGCGCAGATTTTCGGGCAGGGATTCCACGTGTTGGCCAAGGGGCCAAACTATGTTTACGCGGCGGGCGCGGACGGCCAATTCGCGTTCGCGAAAATCGATGATTTGTCGGACGGGTGAGCCGAGATTCCGGCGAAAGCCGGGAGCCGGGTACCTGCTCCGAAACGTGTTCTGCGAATGCAAACGTCAACCGACCCGACGCGTGGCTGTCGCCACACCTTCGGCTCACCGGTGCGCCCGGGGCCTTGGTGCTCGGCCGGTTTCCTTATGGTTTCCAGTCCAAGCCCTCGGGTAATCGATTTAAATTCTCCGGGCCCTCGGGCGTTGCTACCAACATGTCCTCCACGCGGACGCCACCGACGTTCCGACCGTACAGCCCCGGTTCGATCGTAAAGACTTCGTATTCCAAGATCTCGCCGCCACCGAAGTCTAACAAGATCGGTTCGTGCACATCCAGGCCGATGCCGTGACCCGTGCCGTGCTGGATTGATGGTTCGTCACTGGGCTTGCCGCGTTTGGATTCATAACCGTGCTGGAGCAGCACATTTTCGGACGCTTGATGAACGGCGTCGCCGGTGGTGCCCACGACCAATGCCTCCGTCGCGGCGGCTTTGGCTTGCACGACCGCTTGATGCATCGCGAGCACGGTTTCGGAGACCTGGCCGTGGACGACGGTGCGTGTGCAGTCGCCCCAGTAGCGAGTCGTTTCATTGCGTGGAAAAAGATCGACGATGATGGGCACGCCGCTTTTTAAGGATCCGTCGCCGCGGTGGTGGCAATCGGCGACCTCCGGCAGGCTGGCACAGATGGCGCCGTGCGACATCGTGTAACCCAATTTGAGGAATTCCACGGCCGCCCATCCGCGAACCGATTGACTGGTCAAAACTTGCCCGTCGACGGTCAATTCTCCGTCGTCGTTGACGTCGGCCGTGGCGATCCGCTGGAGCGTTTTTCGCATCACCGTTTCGGTGTCTCGCTGTGACACACGCAGTTTTTCAATTTCGTCGGCGGATTTTTGCCTGCGGTCCAGAACAGCCAATTGCGGATCGTATTGAATCGCGATTTCGGCTTGTTGCAAATGCCAAGCAAAGATGTAGGGCAAACTGCGATCGACGGTGACAACGTCGACGTGATGCGAACGCATCCATTGCGCGACGGCTTGGGCGGTCGCGGTTTCGCGGTCGGCGGATAACCCGGACCGTGGTGCGTGTTCGGCTGGGCACGTGACTTCGTCGACTTTGCCTGCCGCACGAACGCGGTCCATTTCCAAGTCGCGGACCAAAGCGACTTGTCGGGCGTCGGCTTGGATGTACGCGGCCGGATCGCCGAGGGCTTGTCCGATTCGGCGGAACAGCGACGCGTTTTTGTCGGCAATGCCGGCGACCAGCCGGACGTTTTTGGATTTCATGATCTTGGGCGGTGAGGGCGTCTGGTGGAGCGGAGGCGGTTGTTACTGATTCAGCGTGCCGACAATTTGCCGAACGCTGTCGGCGCCCAATTCGTGCAGGGCGGCGGGAAGCTGGTCGATCAAACGAGTCGATACGGTGGGGTCGTAGTAATTGGCGGTGCCGATTTGAATCGCCGACGCTCCGGTCACCAGATATTCCATGACGTCGTCGATCGTGGCGATGCCGCCGATGCCAATGATGGGAATCGACACCGCCGATGCGACTTGGTGCACACAGCGAAGTGCGACCGGCTTGATTGCGGGACCGGACAAACCGCCCATGCCGTTGCCCAGCATTGGGCGGCGTTTTCGCCAATCCACAACGATGCCCAACAAGGTGTTGATCAAGCATACGGCATCGGCACCACCGTCGGCGGCGGCTCGGGCGATATCGGCAATGCGCGTCACGTTGGGCGTCAACTTGGCCAATAGCGGTGTTTGCGTCGCCG
This sequence comes from Planctomycetota bacterium, assembly GCA_039201055.1. Lineage (GTDB taxonomy): Bacteria > Planctomycetota > Planctomycetia > Pirellulales > Pirellulaceae > Rubripirellula. The sequence continues at coordinate 4,885 of JBCCRW010000095.1, forward strand.
AGCGGCAACGCGTGACGACTCGCTCGCAGGCATGTGGGTCGGTGCCAAAATCGACTCCGCCGCTGACGTTGGGACAACTCAAATTCAATTCGATCGCGGCAACGCCGGGTTGCCGGCCGACTTGACCGGCAAGCATTTCGAAGTCCTCGATCGTGCGACCGGCGACGCTGACGATCACCGGGGTCCCCAAAGTCCGCAGGTAGGGCAGATGCTGCTTGATGAAATAGTCGACGCCGTCGTTGTCCAGGCCGATGGCGTTGAGCAGTCCGGCTTGGGTTTCGACGGTGCGCCAGGGAGCGTTGCCGATCCGGGGTTCAGCGGTGATGGTTTTGGGCAAGACACCACCCAGTCGCGCGACGTCGACGATGCCCTCCATTTCGCGTGCGTACCCGAACGTTCCCGAGGCCACCAAAATCGGATTGGGCAATTTCAGCCGACCCAATTCGACGGACAATTCCACTTCGGTGCCGGTGCTCATGAGACGCCGCTCGGGTCGGCTTGGAGAGTCGAAAAGAATCGTGCTTCGATCAATTGAATCAGTTCGACGGCCAAACGGGTTTTGGTTCCTTCGGCGGCAAGCAGCACTTTGCCGGCGGGGTCCAGGACTTCGATCGCGTTGTGGTCCGAATCGATCGCCGCGGGGCCGTTGCTGACGATCAAATCACAGTGTTTCTTTTCCAGCTTGACGATGGCGCGAAACCGCCGATCCTCGGTTTCCAGGGCGAAGCCGACGACCCATTGCCCGGGACGTTTTTGTTGTCCCAGCGTGGCGACGACATCGGGGGTTTCGACCAATTCAACGGGCAGGACGTTACCCGTCTTGGATATCTTCTGTGTGTGCAAGTGACGCGGGCGATAATCACAGGGCGCCGCGGCGCCGATGGCGATGTCGCAGTGCGGAAATGCCGCGGTGGCCGCATCCAGCATTTCGTCGGTGGTCACCACCGAAGACACCTTTGCGGCGGCCGGGTATTCCAGCGCCACCGGACCACTGATGATGTGCACGTCGTGGCCGGCCGCCAGAATGGCCTGGGCGAGCGCGACGCCCATCCGTCCGCTGGACGCATTGGTCAAGTAGCGAACCGGATCGAGGTATTGCCGAGTGGGGCCGCTGGTCAAAAGGACTCGAGCCATGAACCCACTATGAATCCGAAGGGCCGAGCAATTCGTCGACCATGCGATGAATCTTTTCGGTACTGAAGTTCATCTTGGCGGCGGCCATTGCAAACAATTGTTTTTCGCTTTCCTCGAGCACCCCATCAGCGGCCATCATCCGAATCAGGTCCTTCAGCAGGGCTTCCTGTTGGTCTTCGGTGTCGGGGATTTCCAGCGATGCTTCGCCGCTGAGACCATGCTGCATGGCTTCGTGCAAATCGCTTTCGCTTAGCCCCAGTTGGGCACAACGATCGGCCACCAAGTTGATTTCGCGTTGGCCAAGCGTCCCGTCGGCAAACGCCATCATGATCAAATTGCGCAGATGGCTGAGCCGGCGGTCGCGGTCATCGGACGCTTCAGCGTGGGGGGGCGTTTTGCTCATCCCCAAAATATAGTGCCTTGGCGGCCACGCGGAAGTGAAGACGGATTCAGTTCTTGGGAAGCCGCCCGATTGCGGCGGCGGCGGCGTGGGCTCGGGCACGCGAGGATTCGTCGATAAACCCGAGGCTGTATGGCAAATACGTTGTCGCGGCATCGGCTCGCAGATAAATAAATCCAAAGTCGCGAGGGTCCAGGGCGGCGCGTTGGAGTTTGGCCGCGATGGCGACATCGTCGATCCTGGTGCGAATGATTTGGGGGCCCGAATGGATGTTTTGCCAAACGTGCGCCAGCCGACGATCTTGTTCAAAACGCGTGTACAAAGCATCCAGTCGCTCGGGTGCCAACTTGCTCATCCCAAGCAATGCCACCGCGACGGCCGCCGGTGACGAATTGGAGGCGCGCAGGACCCGTTCGCAGCGTTCGAGCGCGAACGCATGCCGACGAAATCTTAAACCCGCCAAGATCGCTTCCCGAGGAAAACGCGTTTGACCGACTTCCACAAACCATTGTTCCACCAATCGTTCGATGGGGTCGCGCAACCCATCGGCCTCGGGGACCCCCGCCAAGTCGGGCCCCATTGATGGGCCCGCCAACACCATCGCGATTCGTGCCGGGCGATCGGCCATGCGAAGAAGACTGGGCCGGTCGCCAAAGGTGGATCGTTCGCCGAATGACCCGATGACGCTGACGTCCAAGCGGTTTCGATTCGCCTTTGCGATGCGGACATCAACGTACAACAACATCGCCCAGGCGGCGCAGTCGTCAGCGGGAATTTGCAAGGGATTCAAATGGGCTTGCAAGTCAGTGCCGCGAGCATTTCCTTGTGACCACGCCAACAGACTGCGGGCGTAACGCTGCCGCATCGCATCGATCAGTGCTTCGGCGCCCGGTGAATGTGCTTCGCTGCTCGGTGACGGTGACAACCACCGCCGCAGGTCCTCGCCATGCCAACGATTGCGACGTTCAAGTTCGGTTTCGACCAAATCACGGATCGTCGCCGCGACTTCAAAATCAATTGGCGGCGGATTCAAAAATTGTTGCAACGTCCGCAGCGTTGCATCGGAATGTTGGGGATCGAGTAGACGCTGGCGAAGGTGTTCGCGCGCGTGTTGCCGGACCAACCACCGTTCATGTCCCAACCACTTCAAGCATTGTGTGGTCGGCGGTGGAACCGGCGACGAACCGATGTCTGAAACACCTTGCGTATAAGCCTGTGAAATCGGAATGCTGCAAGCGACCATGAGCCACGTCCATGCCGCCAGATGGCGTTTGCAAAACGCGTTTCGTTGGAACGACAAGGCCGGCGGCTTGGGCATACACCTGAGTGTATTTTTTTCCGGCAAGATACAAGGTCCGCACCCGGACTCTCGGGGGCTGATTCACGCGGCGGCGGCGGAGTAACATGAGCAACCGCGCCAAATCGCCCGACCGCACCCCGCTGCCTGGTTGTCCAGGATTCTAGATATGCATGTTTTGTGTTTTGAAGATGACGCGGTCGATCGCTTGCGACCGGCCACGCTGGCCCGCGCCGGTTTTGCGATCACGACAGGCAGCTATCGGCTGCTGGATTGGCTGATGGAATTGGGGCGTCCGGTATCGGCCGACGTGCGGCCTCACCTACGCGGTTTTTTGGACCCCGATTATGGGATTGCCGCGGCGCGCGAGATTCCCGCCGGGCAGGTGCTGCTGGTCAACGCGCGATTGGCCGCGACGATCAAAAACCGCGCGGCACTGCAACGGATTGCCGGGGCAACGGGTACGGCGCGTTACTGCGATCCCGAAGACGGTCGCACCTTGATCGCCAAGCTGGATGCGAAAGATCATGCATCGTCAAAAATGGTCGGTGATGTCTTGGCCGCCGCCAACGCGTTGCAACCCGATGACGCGATCGACTTGGACGTCTTTCGGCTGCCGCACGATTTGGTCCGCATTCACATGGAAGCCATGCCATCGCTATTGGAACACCGGATCGCAACGGGAAACTACAAACAAGTTCGCGATGGTGTGTTTGTGGCCGAAAACGTTCGACTGCAAGATGACCTGGCCGTCGACGTTTCCGAGGGGCCGGTGGTTTTGGAATCATCCGTCAGCGTCGGGCCGTTTTGTTTCCTGGCGGGCCCCGTCTACGCCGGCGCTGGCACGCGGGTGATCGAACATTCGGCACTCAAAGACGCCGTCGCACTGGGTCACACCGTCAAAATCGGCGGCGAAGTCGAAGCATCGGTGATCGAACCGTACACCAACAAACAGCACCATGGTTTTTTGGGCCACAGTTATCTGGGCAGCTGGATCAACCTGGGCGCGGGAACCTGCAACAGCGATTTGAAGAACACCTATGGCATGATCAACGTCGAATACGGTGACCACAAAGCCGCCACGGGTATGCAATTTTTCGGCTGCGTGATGGGTGATTACAGCAAGACGGCGATCAACACCAGCATCTTCACGGGGAAGATTATCGGCGTGTGCAGCATGATGTACGGCTTTGTGACTTCGAACGTGCCCAGCTATGTCAATTACGCCAAGTTGTTTGGGCAAACGTCGCTGCTGCCCACCGACGTCATGATCGCCACGCAGTCGCGTATGTTTGCCCGGCGAAAGGTGGAACAACGCGAATTGGATCGGCAGTTGATTCGCGACATGTATGATTTGACTGTGCAGCAACGTGACGCCGACCCCGAGATTCTGTTGTGAGCGAGTCCGTTTTTAGCACCGATCACGATTCGATCCGTGTCGCGATTGTCGGGGCCAGTGGGTACACGGCGGTCGAAGCGGCACGATGGATCGCGCGTCATCCGGCGGCAACGGTGTCGGTGGCAACCAGTCGTTCGGAAATTGGCAAGCGTTTCGATGCCGTTCACCGCAGCTTGCTTGGGCAAACCGACGTGGTGTTGTCGAAGTTGGATCCGGCGGTCATCGCGGAACACGCCGACGTCGCGTTTTGCTGTTTGCCCCACGGCGCGTCCGCGGAAACGGTTCGGCAACTGGTGGACGCGGGTTTGCGAGTGGTGGATTTCAGTGCGGATTTTCGCCTTTCCGATTTGGCAACGTATCAGTCCTGGTATGGCGTCACGCACCCCTGGCCCGAACGCTTTGGAAAGGTCGTTTATGGGATGCCTGAATTTTTTCGCGAGCAGATCGCGGGTGCGGATATTGTCGCCAATCCGGGATGTTATCCCACCAGCGCGATCCTGCCGTTGGCACCCTTGATTGGCGAAGATTTGATTGAACCGACGGACATCATCATTGACGCCAAAAGCGGCGTTAGCGGCGCCGGCCGCTCCGCAAAGCTGGGCACTTTGTTTTGTGAGACCAATGAATCGATTGCCGCCTATGCGGTGGGGACGCATCGCCACGGTCCGGAGATTGACGATTTGGTAACGCGGATTTCGGGTGTGCCGTGCGAGGCCATTTTCACGCCCCATTTGACGCCGATGATTCGCGGGATTTTATCCACGATTTATGTGCGACCGAAGTTGCGATCGATTGACGATGCCAAATCGCTTCTTCGCGAAACCTATCGTGATTTCCCCATGATTCGAATCGTCGATCATTTGCCGGCGACGGCTGAGGTTTCCGGCAGCAATGCGGTTCATATCACGATTGCGTCCTCACGCGACCGCTGGGTGATTGTCAGTGTGATCGACAACTTGGCCAAGGGCGCCAGCGGCGCGGCGGTACAAAACATGAACGTGATGTTCGGGCTGGCACCGGATTTGGGTTTGTCATAAACGGGCGATCAATTGTGTCAGGATCGTAGTGGACGAGGCGACGAGTCCCTCGAGCATGGACTCCTCGCGTCGTCCACTACGACAAAAGCATGGACTCCTCGCGTCGTCCACTACGAAAGAAATTGAACGCACCTGCTAAGGTACTGCTGTCAGTCGGTCGGCAAAACGTAACGGACGCTTTTCCCCCTTATTTCGAAGCGTTCAATGCCAAACAACGATCCATTTCGTCGATCATCTGCTTGATTCGCAAAGCCTCTTTGTTGGACGTTTTGTTGAAACCTAGGATGCCCCCGGACGCGCCGGCAATTTCTTGCATCTGCGTCCGCGTCAAATCAATCAGCTGCTGGGCCGATTGGTGACTCATTTTGGAAAACAGGTGACGGCAATACCGTTTCCACGCATCCATGCAGAGCTTGGGCGGCGGGCGGCGAGTCCAGTGGTCGACCAGGATCCTCGCCACACTTTCGGATGAAATACCCAGCCTTGAAGCCACGCGGCGGATCGCTTCGCGTTCATTTGCATCCACGCCCTCGCTGGCCCAGGCCACCATCACCAGCGGGTAGATCCGGAAAGCGATCAGTCCCTCCGGTGGAATGCCCAGTTCGATGATTTCTTCCAACAAGACGGGATCTTTGATGCCGGTGTGGACGCTCAGTTCATCGCGGCTGCTGGTCTGGGAAGCATTGGCCTTGAAGCGGTCGACAATTTGTTCTTCGAGCTGTGCGAAGTAGCGGTTTAGCGCCATCGGGGGTTAAACAGTGGTGGGGTGGGAAACAGTGGCGGGGGGTGGGGGACGGAGTGAATTGGGTGGGGGACAGAGGGAGTTGCAGTGGTGGAGCTGGGTGCGGCGGACGCGGGTTCGCGAAGCATGGTGATGTTCGACTGGGAAGCAGGAACGCCAAAGCAACTGACATACCGATTCGATCATCGAGTTTCAATTTGGCGTGTGGATCGCGGATGAAGGGCTGCCAGAGTGAGCACACAGGTGGCAAGTGGAAACGATAGGACCGTCAAGTCGGGTCATCAGGAAGTCTGGGCGTCATGGCACAGATGTGTGCCGGTCCGCACAGCCGATGCGGCTGGATGCCGTTCGCACGCGATCTTAAGACTGCATGCAGCGGATTCAGAACGGTGAATCCATCAATTGCCGCTATCGGATCGGCAACGGCACCTCAATTGCTTCGGGGTACGCATTGTCGGCTGCAGAGTCGACGGAGTTCAAAGATCCATCGATCCTTAGATCCATCCGGCAACCGGAGTTTGCTTGCCATGCGTTCGCTCAAATGGTTTATCGCCTCGGCCGTGTTCCTGGGACTCGTCCCGTTGATGCTCGGCGGGATACCGCTGGGAGGTGGCAACGCGTTTGCCGAAAAGCAAAGGCCCGATGACCGTCAAGCGGAACCGGATTCCGGTAGGAAGGATTCCCTGGCCAGACCGGTGCAACCGGTGATGCGTGCCAAGCTGGATTCGGCGAAAGACATTTTGGAAGGTTTAACGCTTGAGGATCACGATAAAGTTGCCGCAGCTGCGGAAAAGCTACGATCGCTCAGCCTGGATGCCGGTTGGAGCGTGATTCAAACCGAACGATATCGTTTTGAAAGCGAGGAGTTTCGACGCAATTGTCAGTCGATTGTGGAGGCGGCCAAACGCAAGGACACCGGACGGGTTGCCGTGGGCTACATCGCGATGACGGTTCGCTGTGTGGAATGCCACGACTACATTCGAAATCGACAAGCACAAGTCAAATAGCCGTGCCGTTTTTTAGAGTCGCTCTGCCTCTCCGGGGCGAAGTAAATGAAACGCCTCGGAGAGGGGTGCTACTTTGGACTCAGCGCCTCGGAGAGGCGTGCTACTTTGGCGTTACGACCGGAGTCATTCGGTGGCGGGGCTGTGGGCCACCAAAACACTGACATCGGCGTGACGCACGACGTAACGACTGACACTGCCCAAGAGGATTCGTTCCAGCAGCGCTTCTTCGTGATCGCCGACGACGATCAGGCTGCAATGATGCTGGTTGGCATAGTCGACGATGGCTTGACCCACGTGAGCGGCTTCCAGCATCGCGGGGATGACGGCAAGTTGGCGTTCTTCAAGTTCCGGTCGCACGTCGTCCATCAACTTCCAAGCCGCCGAACGCACTTCCTTCATGTACGAAGCGACGCGTTTGAGTAGATCCAGGTCATATTCGGGACGTGTTTCCATCACGTGCAACAGGTGGACTTCGGTGCCCGGGGCAAGTTCCAAACGCGTCGCCCAGGTTGGCAGCGGGCCCTCGTCCGGGTGATTGCTGATCGCGATCAACACCCGATCCAGCAGTGGCGTCACTTGATTTTCGTCGCTCTCTGAATTTCGATCACTTCGTTGACGATGAACCAGGCACGCCGTCGCGGCGTGATTGGCGACCTCATCGGACGTGCTGCCCAGCAACATTCGCGAGAGCGCGGAATGTCCCACCGCCCCGAGTAGCGTCAAATCGACATTGAATTCACGGCCCAGGCGAAGCAATTCACGACTCGGGCTGCCGCGGCGAACCTGTGTCTGACAGCTGGCAAAGCGGGATTGGAATTCATCGCGAAGCGAATCCAGACGTTGTTGGTCGGCCTGCATTTGCGTCCGTTCAATCTCCGGTGCATCGGGAAGCACATCATTTTCGGCGAACGCATAAATCGGCAGCGGCGGTGCCACGGTCGCCAACACGACTTCGCACGACGCCGCCAACGACGTTTGCGAAAAAGCCTTCAGCGCTGCTTGAGCGGGCTCGGACCCGTCCATTCCGATCAACACCTTCATGGGCAAATCTCTATCAGAGCGTCATTGAAATGCGTCGTGTTTTCTTTCGCCACCCGAGTATAACGATTGGCGTCTGGGACGGAGCCGATCTGCCTCGGGTGTCAATCGTGGACCAAGGTCTCGATTTTAACGGCCTTTTTACCCTTCAGCGCACCCGGTTTTGCGCGGAACTTACTGACCTCCTGGACGGATAATTCCAGCGGTGTCGTGACCTCGGTTTCCGTGGTGATGATGTCGCCGACCGCGAGGTCCAACAAATCGGCCGCCCGAATTCGGCTGCGGGCGAGTGTCACGACGACGTCCAGTGGTGCCGAATTCACATTGCGGCTCATCAGGTCACGCGATTGATCATCCGGGTCCGGTTTGCTATAGCCGACCCAGCCGTTGCGGGAAAGCTGTTGGTTGTAATTTTCGATGGTGTTGTAGGGAATGCACAAGTTGAACATCCCGCGATTCTTGCCGACCAAGACTTCGAAGCCGATCAGGATCACGACTTCGTTTGGCGGAACGATTTGGACCAATTGCGGATTGCTTTCAACCTTCTCGATCGACAATTGCAAATCGACAATGTTTTCCCACGCGACGCTCAGTTGTTCCATAAACAACTTGACCACGCGGCCGATCAAGCGATTTTCGATTTCGGTTAGCGGTCGACGGATGGCCTCGTTGGGGTCCGGATCGCCGCCCAACATGCGATCGATGATGGCGTAGGACAACGCCGGTGCAATGTCCAGCACCCAATTGCCCTCCAGCGGCGAAATGCCCAACACCGAAAAACAACTTGGGTTGTCCAAACCGAAAATGAACTCGCTGTACGTCAATTGATCAACGCTGACCAAATTCACTTCGATCATCGTTCGCAACATGCCGCTGATGGAGGCACCAAAATTGCGGGCCAGGGATTCGTGCAGCGTTTGCACCGAACGCATTTGTTCCTTGCCGACACGTTCGGGTCGTTTGAAGTCATACGCGGAGACTCGCACATCGCTTTTCAGGCCGGCGCGGGAACGTGGTGCCGATCCAACGGTGGGGCTTTCTTCGGAAGAAAACTTCGGCGGCCCGGGACCGGCGGCGCCAACCTCGCCCGGTGTCGGCGGTGCTTGGACGCCGCCCGAATCGACCGGCTGGGCGTCTTCCATGGCCTTGAGCAGGCTTTCGACCTGATTCTGGCTGAGCGAATCGTCGGACATCAATCCGTCCTTGGATGATGGGGAGGAGAATGGGTTAAAGGAGGGACAGGGTTTGAATATCGAAATCGCGGGCGACGCCTGCGTGTTGTTTGACGCTCCACTAGGTACGAATTTGCCCGTCTCCACGGACGATGTATTTGTAAGTCGTTAATTCTCGCAGACCGCAGGGTCCGCGGGCGTGAAACTTGTCGGTCGAAATGCCAATCTCGGCACCCAATCCGAACACGCCGCCGTCATTGAATCGGGTGCTCGCGTTGACCATCACCGCGCTGCTGTCGACGCCGGCACAAAACGTCTCGGCGGCCTCCAGCGACGCGGTCACAATCGCATCGGTGTGATGTGAAGAATAGCGGTTGATGTGTTCCACCGCGACGTCGACATCGGGCACGACCTTGACGCTGATTGTCGGACCCAAATATTCGGCCGACCAATCCTGGGTCGTCGCCGGTAGGGCTCCGTCGATCACGGCCATCGCGGCATCATCGGCGCGAATTTCGATGCCACGTTGCTGCAAACGCCGCGCGATCGCCGGTAGCAGGTCCGCGACTCGGCTTTGATGGACCAATAGCGATTCGCAGGCGTTGCAGACCCCCATCCGCTGGCACTTGGAATTTTCGACAATTGCGATTGCCATTTCGACGTCGGCCGACGCGTCCAAATAAACGTGACAATTGCCATCGAAGTGTTTGATGACTGGCATGGTCGCTTCGGCGGCGACCCGGCGGATCAGCCCTTCGCCACCCCGGGGGATGGTGACATCGATGTGCTGGTCCAATTTCAAGAAATGCCCGACGGCGTCACGCTGGGTGGTGGCGACCAATTGCACGGCATTTTCGGGGATACCACATTGACGACCGATGCGTTGAATCACATCAACGATGGCCTGGCTGCTGGACATCGCTTCCTTGCCGCCCCGCAGGATCACGGCATTGCCGCTTTTGACGCAGATCGCGGCGGCGTCGGCGGTGACATTGGGGCGGCTTTCGTAAACGAAAAAGACAACACCCAGTGGCACTCGTTGTTTGGTGATACGCAAACCGCCCGGACGCGTGAACCCTTCGATGATTTCGCCAATCGGATCGGCCAACGCGGCAATTTGGATTAAGCCCTCGGCGATGCCATCAATGCGGTCGTGATCCAAGCGAAGCCGATCGATTTGGGCCTCGGTGAGCCCGTAACCGGGGGCCGCATCGAGGTCCTTTTGGTTGGCTCGAATGATGTCAGCGGCGCTGGACCGCAACGCGCCCGCGGATTCGCGAAGCCAACGATTCTTTATTTCCGCATCCAGCCGTGCCAGCTTTTTGGCAGCGGCGGCCGCCGCCGCCGCGGTTTGGTGACAATATGTCGCCAAATCTTCGATGGGTGACGCGATGGGCATGGCTGCAGGGCGTGCTTATCCTTGGGGCGAATCAGCGGATCGAGGCGGCACTCCGCCACCGTAGTATCAAAAACGACCGCCGTGGGGTCAATGTTGAACCGAAACGCGGCCGTCGCCGACGACGATTTCTCCGATGCGAAAGGATGGGAAATTGGCGTCCTCGAGCATCCGCACGACTCGGTCGGCGTAAAATTCGCCGACGACGAACACCATTCCGATTCCCATATTGAAGACCCGGTACATTTCTTCCCTCGGCACCTTGCCTTGGTCTTGCAACCAAGCGAATACGGGCGGGATGGTCCACGATCCTCCGTGGATGATGGCCGAAGTCCCCGCCGGCAGAATGCGGTCGATGTTTTCGCCAAATCCGCCGCCGGTGATATGGGCGATACCGCGCAGCACCGTCTTGACCTTGTAGTGACGGGCAATCGTTCGCAGGGCCCCGGTGTAAATTCGCGTCGGTTCCAGTAGGGCTTCACCCAGCGTCGTATCACCCAGCGTCGTATCACCCAGGGCGTCGACCTTTGCGTCCCAGCCAAGGTTGTTATCGGCGACGATTTTGCGAACCAGCGAAAATCCGTTGCTGTGGATGCCGCTGGACGCGATGCCGATTAACTGGTCACCCGGGCGAATGGCCGATCCATCGATGCGTTTGTCCCGTTCGACGACCCCCACGGCAAATCCAGCCAGGTCGTAATCGGCGTGACCGTACAGCCCCGGCATGATGGCGGTTTCCCCGCCCAGCAATGCCACATCGCCCTGTACGCAACCGTCGCTGATGCCCTGGACGATCTTTTCCAGTCGCGCCGGATCGTCGCGTCCCATCGCGACGTAGTCCAAGAAAAACAGGGGCTCGGCGCCGGTGCAGAGCAAATCGTTGACGCACATCGCGACCAAATCGATGCCCACGGTGTCATGCCGATCGCTGGCAT
>JBCCRW010000096.1:0-16174 GCA_039201055.1 Planctomycetota bacterium
AACAGGAAGTGCGGGTTGACCAGGATCGACGCGATCGCGGCGCGGATGCCGCGCTGGAACGCCAGATCGGGATCGGCGAGCGCCGCATCGGTGTCAGGTTTGGCCGAGCCACCAAAGAATTGCAGCGGCACGACCCAATCGGCCGGTTCGAGTTTACGGCGGTAGGCTTGCCGCAGGATCGGCGCGAGCACGACGCGGGCGGCGCGGAACATTTCGTCGGAGGTCCCGGATGCCGGGCGATCGATCAGGATCTTGGTGCGGCCGGGCGAAGTCGGGTTGTCCGGGTTTTCTGGGTTGTCCGGGTTGGTCGGGTTCGCTTCGCCAAAGCCGGTCACGCGAGCCAATGTTTCCGACTGAAAACCTTCCCGGGAATCCTTTCGCAGCGGGCCAACCATCGAGACTTCGAATATCGCCGGTGCCGTTCGCGGGTGCCGATGTCGGTTGTAGGCCGCGTCGAAGGGCTGCCGAGAAATTTCCATCAATCCGCGGCCGTTGTCGGCGAAGGTCACCGCGATCGTTTGTCGGCCCGGTGGCAGTTCCAGGTCAAGGTTCAAATTGCGATCGACCATCGTGTCGTCGCCGCCTTGGGGCTTCTTGATGGTCCAGCGATGGGCGATTTGGTTTCCGACAATGACGTCCAAGCGATGGCTACCGCTAAGCCCTTCGATTTGTTCGTCGCGGTCGCGGGTCAGCCGCACGGACAGACGGTAGATTCCTCGCGATGCAACGACTTGTTCAAAGACCAGGCCACCGCGTGTGCCCGGTGGCAAACCCGGCATGCGATGTTCCTGGGTCAAATCCGCCGGCAATCGGATCGTTCGCGTTGCCGGGGGGCCATCGTTCAAACCGAGCGCCAGGTCGGCAATGGCCTGGGCGGCGTCGACATAGCGGGACACCAACGCGGGGGACAGTGTGGACACGGTGATGTGGTCGAATCCGCCACTGGACGGGTCCTTGGGCAGCCACCGCGAGGCGTCGATATCGACGCCCAGCAGATCGCGAATCGCGTTTTGGTACTGCGCCCGTGTGAAACGCCGCAGCGATTGCGGTCGCGGCTGGGTGAATTCAGCGGCGACGCGATCGAGTTTCTGTTCAGCCGCGATCAGGAAGCGTGCGACGTCGTCACCGGGTGGCCGCGGGAAATCCGGCGGTGGCATTTGCCCGGTCCGAATTCGACGCAGTGCCAACTCCCACGCGGCCCAAGCGGGATCGTCGTTGCCAATTCGCGAGACTTTGTGGGGCAGCTCGTCGATCGAAAAACCGGCTTCGGCGTCCGCGCCGTGACAATCGCCGCAATGTTGTCGCAAAAAAGGCTCGATCGATTCCGCCACCGCGGCCGGGCCGGAGATCATGGCACCCGCTTCGTCCGCAAAACCGCATCCGCAGCCCGCCGGGGCCAAGGCGACGACGAAGTGGACGATCCATGAGAAATAACGCTTGGACAAGTGACATCGGTTCGACAAGTGGTATCCCCTCGGGCCCCCGCCCGAGATCTCTCCCGCGGTGATCGCTTTGCGGGCGGGAAAAAAAATCAAATGAGTCACTTGTTCAATGTCCGTTCCGGAAAGGCATCCGAAGCCAATGCCGTAAGCGACCCGACATCCGCTGGCGGTCCCACGTTTTCGGATTCGCCAGTGTATCGGCGGCTCGCTGGCGAAACAATTTTTTTGGGACCGTGATTTTGGGGCTTCCGATTCCCCGCCGGGAATGATTCCCTCGCAGCGGGCGTCCGACGTCTAAGATAAACGCGTCCCGATCCGCAGTGGGCAAGCCGTTCCCACCAACGCCTCTGCCCTGCCCTGCCCCTCCCTACGCCGCTCTGCTCTGCCCTGCTCTGTCCTGCCCTGCCCTGCCCTGCCATCTTTCCCACCTTCGACTTCAACGGCCACCGACCCGTGCCCCATCCGGATTCCCCCGAGACTCGGCTGAGTCTGATCGACGAATTGCGAAGTTCCGATCCGGCGACCGATGCGTGGCGAGAATTTGTCGAGGTGTACGAGAGTTGGATCGCGCGGTGGTTGGAGCGTCAGGGCGTGGCGGCGGCGGATGCGGACGACATTCGCCAGGAGGTCTTGATGGTGGTGCTGCGTCGCATTTCGTCTTTCGAACACAACGGCAAAACAGGCGCATTTCGATCTTGGCTACGTAAGATCACGGTCAATCGGACGCGGCGGGTGTGGCAGCGGAAACGTCAAGAACAACGCCGTGTGTCGCCGGTTGATTTATCCAATCTGGCCGATGAATTGGCCGACGACAGCAGCCGGTTGACCGCGATCTGGGATGAAGAACACGATCGCTTTGTGGTCGCGCGTCTGTTCGAATCGCTTCGCAAGGAGTTTCGCAGCGACCACCTGCAGGCGGTGCGTGAACTGATCGTGTCGCAGGAGCCGGTCGAGCAGGTGTCCAAGCGGTTTTCGCTCAGCATCGGCGCCGTGCGTGTCGCCCAGCACCGAATCTTCTCGCGACTGCGTCAGCGTGTGTTGCAATTGGTCGATTTATAACGCGATCAACAACGATGAAGCGATCAGCAACTGGAACCGTCGTCATCCAGACACGCCATCCGCAATTCGGTGAGTAATTTTGCTAAGTGAACGGCATTTTCCACGCCCATCTTGGTAAACAAGTTCGACCGATCCACTTCAACGGTGCGATTGCTGACGTTCAACCGACTGGCGATCCATTTATTCGGCTTGCCCTCGAGCAGATGGTCGGCGATGCGCCGCTGCCGGGGAGTGCAGCTTTCGAAACGCTGTTGGGCCGATTTCATGCGCGAAATAAACTCAATCCGCCGACGATGGATTTCGATGGCGGACTTGATTGCGTCGGGCAAACGCGACATTTCATCGGTCTTTGGAACACGTATGACCTGCGGCCCCGTCATGAGCTGGGGACCGGTGCGAGGATTGATCACCCCGTCGCCCGATAACCCGTCGCCCGACAATTCGTCGCCCGATCCACGTCTTGCCATAGCGGATTCAGGCACACTTAAGGTCGCCTGTTCGGCGAGGGACGTTGTGGCGTTCACCAGGGCGATCAGCGGTGGACAAAGTGAGTGGGGCGAACACCCATAAAACTTAAGCAACTCATCGAAGTTGGGGACCGCGTGACTGTCTTGAGTCGTGTCGACGACAACGCAAGAGGGTGCCGGCAGACTAGACTCACGTGATGACAAGGTGGTCGTGGAGCCGATCTTGACAACGTTCGTTGGGAAATGTTGCGCCAACCATTCACCAAGGTTGGGATTGTTTTCAAAGAAATAAATGTTAACTGCGTTGGATTGCACGATGTCATCCTTTGGTTGCGAGTTCATCGCGGATGGGCGTAAGGGTCAATCATCGTCTTCGGATTTACAGCGACGACGCAGTCCGGGACGTTGAGACGCGTTGTGCCCTCGCCGTTCAATTTAACAGCACGGTAAGGCCGACGCGGATTACAACAAACTTCAAAATTTTGGATTCTGATGCCCGAACATCCGTCCACTGATGAACTTGCGCGCTATTGGCAATCAGACGAGCGGATGGACGGCGACACGACGTTGGAACGCCACGTGAGCGGCTGTGCCCAATGCGCACAGAAGCTGGGGGATTTCAGGCATCCCTTCGAGACCTTGGAACTACAACTGCGGTCGGCCTTCACGCAGTCGGATGATGATTTGCTGGTCCCTGATCGGCCCTCGGACAGCCAATCGGCTTCCGATTCAGTGTTTTCACCCGCCGCACAGACGATGCACGGCCTTGGGTTGGATGCAGCCGACGAGTCGCAAATCGGCTTGCCCGACGATTCGTCGCAAAGACCCATCGAGACCTTTTTTCCCAAAGATCGTTCGGCCCATGATTCCCGCGCCGATCGTGATTCGCGATGGAAATTGGTACGGATGATTGGTCGGGGCGGTATCGGTGAAGTCTGGATGGTCGAGGACCGGTGGCTCGAAACGCACGTGGCACTCAAGCGATTGCGGCCGAGCTTTGCGAATCACGAATCGGTGATCCGCCGTTTTATCCGCGAGGCCCGCATCACCGCGCGCTTGACGCATCCGGGCGTTCCACAAGTGATGGACTTGCGCGAATCGGGCGGATCGAGTTTCTACGTGATGTCGTTGGTCGAAGGCCACTCCATGGTCGATGCCATTGTCGAATTCCATCGTCAACGCCGCGTGAAGAAGATCCGACAAATCGACGGCCTCATTCCACTGCTCAACAACTTCGTTTCGGTGGCTCAGACGGTCGCATACGCTCATGCTCACGGAATCATCCACCGTGATATTAAAAGTGACAATGTCATTCTGGGTGAATTTGGGCAAGTCACTTTGATCGACTGGGGCTTGGCAAAACCGATCAACGAAGCGGAGATCGAACCGGAATGCGTGGCCGATCTTCAAGATGCCGAGAATCAGCCGATCAAAAATCGTGTGGATTTGGTCACACGACAAGGTTCTCGATTGGGCACGCCCGGCTTCATGTCGCCCGAACAGGCCGAGGGCCGCATCGATCGTGTTGACCAACGCAGTGATATTCACTGCCTGGGCGCGTTGTTGTTTGAAATCCTATCCGGTCATCCGCCTTACGCGGGCCCCACCCCGCAGGCAATGGTCCGGGCCAGTGTTGAGGGTCGTATCCGCAGCCTCAAGGAACTCAACCCAGACGTTCCACCGGAGCTGGAGATGTACTCGATCGAGGCGATGCGGCGGTCACCCGAACGCCGCACCCAAACGGCCCGCGAATTGGCGGTCGCGGTGGAACGTTGGGTCACCACCGAATCCAAGCGACAGGTCATCGAACGTTCGCGGGCTCAGTTTTTTGAATTGACTCGCGACTTGATGGCGGTGTGTGACGCCAGCGGCGAAATTCGTTTGGCAAACGGTGCCTGGGAGAAAACGTTGTTTTGGCCCGCCGAAGCAATTGCGGGACGTCGCTTCGATTCATTCGTTTATCACGAGGATCGCGATTTATTGGCCGATGCACTCGCGCGAGCCGGTAACGGCGAATCGGTGGACCATATCGAAGCCCGGATGCGTGATGCGGCAGAACAATTGCGTTGGACCAGTTGGACGATTTCACCCGTACCCGATGAACCCGCCCTGCTGTGTTTTGTTGGTCGCGATATCGATGACCGCAAGACTCGCGAACGACGCTACTTTGGCCTGCTGGATGCCGCACCGGATCCACTTGTTGTGGTTTCCGAAGCCCTGACCATTCAATTGATCAATCAACAATTCGGCCGGCTGCTGGGTTACTCGTTCGATGAAGTCCGCGGGAGATCGCTGCTGGAATTGTTTCCCGAACGATTCCGTGAATCGCAGCAAAAGTGGACCCAGCAATACCTTCTCAACCCCACCTTCCGATCACTTGAGGACGCCGAATCGTTGACAATACTGCGGCGCGATGGCCGCGAAATCGACGTCGATATCCATCTCAGCCCGCTACGCACCGAAGATGGTTTGTTGATCTCGGCGTCGCTGCGAGTGAAGGCGGACGCCGACGATTCGTCGGTGACGGACGCTTGATGACAACACCATGCGTGAAAGGGATACCTGTGTTTCAGTTTGCTGACGCAAAATGCGCCGCTGATGCTGCATCGCCAAGCCGAACCTGACGAATTGAGCTTTGGCTTGAAACGTGCTATTCCGCCGGACCGATTCGTTAAATGAATTGGCGTCGGCTGCGAATCGCGCGGCGTCTGCTACAGTTCTTTGGTCATCTTGTGGTGGGTGCATGATTGTGGTGCCCGCACCGCTCCTCCTCTTTCCGAGTTCAGCTTGATGCAATCATTTCTTTTCATCGCATCACGGGTCATCGTGGCCTCGCTGCTGTTTGTTTGGCTTGGCCATCCGGCGCTGGGCCAGGGCCTCGGGTCGATCCAGGGCGGTAACGGCAACGGTGCCGCCGGAAGTGGAATCGGCGGTGGCCAAACCGGCGGCGGCATCACTGGCGGCGCGGGCGCCGGCGGCGGAGCCTTGGCCGACTTCGAATCGCTGATGGAATTGATTCGCACGACCATCGCCCCGGATGCCTGGGAGGACTTGGGCGGAAAGAGCACGATGTCTCCCTACGCCCAGGGCATCTTCGTCGATTCCCGGGGCATCGTCCGCGATTTGGTCATCGATGATCAAATCCAAGGCGAAACGCTGCGATCTTTGTCGGCCACCTTGGGTGTCGACCAGGACGACCGGGATTGGCGATCCGCCAATCCGCTGCGGGTCGTTTCGCTGCGGCGCTATTTGAATCGTTTGGAAAGCTTTGTCGCGTCCGGCCAATACGACCAGCAATCGCTTTACTTGGGCGGGCTTTCGGAAGTCACTCATTTGCGCATCACCGCCGATGACATTTTGCTGGCTGGACCGGTGGGCGGGATGGAAAATCGTGGCGGCTATTTTGTCGATCGCGAAACGGGTCGCTGCCCGATCACCATCGAAGATTTACGCATCGCGCTGGCGGCGGCCGGCAGCGGCCGACCGTTCGGTTGCACCATCGACACCACCCCCGAAGGCCTCGCGGCGGTTGGCCAGGTCGCCGCGCGGGTCGCCGAAAAAAAGTTCCCGATTGGCAAGGCCGCCGATCAGGTCGCCGATGCCCTTGGCTTGCAACGAGCGATGGTGTTCGGCATCCCGGGCGGGACACCCCTGGGCTACCGCTTGATCGAAGCGGATCGCCACATGAAGCGGCTGGCCCTTGGGCTGGAGGAAATGCCCGATGGTGTGCCGAATTATTTGGACCAAATCGACAAGCACATCGCCGCCGGTGTGCCCACCGATTTGTTGTTGCGTTTGTGGTTTGAACCGTCACCGGTCCGCGTGCGTTGCGACAGTGCCCGCAAGACCTTTGCGTTCTCCGGTTCACCGATTCGTTTGGGCGTGCAAAACAAACTGGCTCTGGCCGGTGGCCGTCGCGGCAAAGTCACGATCGATCCCCGGAGCGAGGACTTTGCCACGGCCTTCAACGATAACTTCGTCGCGATCCGCCAGAAGTATCCGATTTATGGCAGCGTCGAATCCTTGTACACCGCGGCCATGATTGCGGCGGTGCTGCATGAACATGCCGGGATCGAGCGCGAACCGGGCACGGATCTTGGCAACCTGCTGACGCGTTTGGCCAGCCCAACGCCGCATCCGGGCGTGGTGCTGCCGCCGCCGCGGTGGGTGCCGTCGGTTGCCGTGCTGCACCAAGTCCGTCATGCCCGCAGGCAACATCGGGTGTTGATTGCCAGCGGCGGTGTGTTGGTCGACCCATCGTCGTTTGTGACCCGGCAGCCGGAGCGTTATCCCGGCCTTTCCGATTGGTCGGACCCGCGAAAGACTCAGCCGACGCGGGATGATCGCTGGTGGTGGAATTCGGCGACGCGTTAGAAGGGGGACGGGCGAATGCTCAGATTTAAGATCTGAAATCTGTCATTTGTCCTTTTTGCTTCATCATTCATCCTTCCGCCTTCATCCCTCATCCTTCCGCAAGACGCCTTTCCAATTCCGCCGGCACGTCGTCGATTTTGATGCGATCTTGTTGCAAGCTGTCACGGTCGCGAAGCGTGACCGTTTTGTCGCTTAGTGTGTCCGAATCGATCGTGATGCAAAACGGCGTTCCGGCTTCATCCTGGCGTCGGTAGCGACGGCCGACGGCGCCTTTTTCGTCGTAAAAGACGTTGTGCTTGGTTTTCAGATGGCCGTAGAGATCCTTGGCGATCTCGGGCATGCCGTCCTTTTTGACCAGCGGCAGGATCGCGGCCTTGGTGGGCGATAATCTCGGGTGCAACTTCATGACCGTGCGTTCTTGAAGCTTGCCGTTTTCGTCGGGTGCCGAATCGACGGTGTACGCTTCGCACAGGAACGCCAGTGCCGCCCGATCGGCGCCGGCGGAAGGTTCGATCACGTGGGGCACAAATTTTTCGTTGGTCACGGGGTCGCGGTACGAAAGGTCTTTGCCGCTACCGCGATATCGCGGTTTGCCGTGCTCGTCCAATTCCGGCGTCATCGGATCGGTCTTGGGATCCAGCTTGCCTTCCATGTGGCTGCGTAAATCAAAGTCGCCGCGGTGCGCGATGCCCTCGAGTTCGCCGTATTCGCCGGTCGGCAAAAACGGAAACGCGTATTCGATGTCGGCGGTGCCGACGCTGTAATGCGCCAATTCCTCCGGTGCATGTTCGCGCATGATCAACGATTCATTGGACAAACCCATCGCGTGGTACCAGGACAGTCGCCGGTCGCGCCAGTAGCGATACCAATCGGGCGATTGGTCGGGATGACAAAAGAATTCGATTTCCATTTGCTCGAATTCACGCGAGCGGAAGGTGAAATTTCGGGGCGTGATTTCGTTTCGAAAGCTTTTGCCGATCTGGCCAATGCCAAAGGGGATCGAAACGCGGCTGGAATCGACGACGTTCTTGAAATTGACAAAAATGCCCTGCGCGGTTTCCGGTCGCAGGAACGTTGTGTCGTCGTCGCCGCCCAGTGCCCCCAGCGTTGTTTTGAACATCAGGTTGAATTCACGCGGCTCGGTCAAAGTGTCGAGCGTTTTGGCGTCGGGGGCCAGGACGTTGGAGGTGTCGTCCAATTGGTCGACGGTGATTGATTCGGAATGGATGGTAATTTTGTCCGCGTCTTTGCCGCGCAACTTGAAGAACTTCATCGCCTTGCGGCGGACCTCGGTTTCTTCTTGTTCGGCTTCGACCATGGTGGCGACAAAGATCTTTTGATCGTCTTTTTCGACGAAGCGGCCCCGGATTTGGTCGAAGCGATAGCGTTTCTTGGTCTCCCGGCAATCGACCATGTGATCATGAAACAGGTCATAATGGCCGCTGCACTTCCACACCTGGGGATGCATGATGATGGTGCAATCCAGCCCCACCATTTCAAAGGTCGACGGGCCACCCGGTGGTGCGACCAATTCGTTGTGGCCACAAATCATGTCGTGCCACCACGCGTCCTTGAGGTTGCGTTTGAGGTCGACGCCCAAAGGCCCGTAGTCCCAAAAACCCTGCACCCCGCCATAAATTTCGCTGGACTGGAACAGAAAGCCGCGACGTTTGCAAAGCGAGACGATGGCGTCCATCGACTTCGGCATGGGAATGATTGGGTTGGTGGGAATGTTTTGGGCGAAACGGAGAACGTCTCACGTAAGCGGCCTATTGGAATCGGAAACCCAGACGCTGAGAAGCAAGGGTGGCAACGCTTGGGCTTTGGTGGAACGCGCAGGTTCGGTCAGCAAATTCCAATCAAATACTCCGCAAATACCAAAACATCAACGTAAACCTAAACCCGAGTTATCCGGAGACCGGCGACAATCGACCAACCCCGGCGAACGCGATGCGGCTTAGAAAGATTCATCCATCGTTGGTGTCCGGCTGAAGAATGGGTGCAGGTTCGGTTTAGGTTTAGGTTTTTGAAGACGCTTAATTAGGACGCTCAGTAGCGACTCATCCCGCTGGTCGGCCCGGGGACGGTCGCGATTTGGGTGCGCGCGTTTTGGGCTTCAAACTGGCCGCTGATCTGACGGGACAAAAACGCCACCCGCTGGTTGACCATCGCGTCGCCACCACCCAGCGCGATCGATCGCTGGTAATTCTGCAACGCCTGATTCAGGTCGCCGCCGGCCTCACGCAAACGTCCCAGTGCCAACCAGGCGCGGGCGTTGTTGGGGTCGGTGCTGACGGCGTCTTCCAGATACTTCAGCGCCGTTTCCGGCTGTTTCACCTCTTCGTATAAACGCGCCAATTCGATCCGTGGTTCGGCATACTGCGGTTGGGAAGCGGCCCAATTCTTTAACAGCGCAAAGGCCCGATCGGTCCGCTGGGTATCGGCCAACAGCACGGCCAATCCGCGGTGGCATTCGACATGGTTTCCATCGTGATCCAAGCACTGGTTGTAAAGCGATTCGGCCTGGTTCAGCAGCGCCACGTCATTTCGCTGTAAACCGAGACGGTGATTGGTGGCGGCCAAGTTGTAATAGGCATCGGCGTTGGCGGGGTCCGAAGCGATGACTTTTTGGAATTGCTGGAGCGCCGCTGAATATTGGCCCTGTTCGTACAGCCTTGCCCCCATGCTGTTTTGGCCACTGGCGGACCACTGGCAACCGCCGGCCAGCAACAACAGGCCGGCGGCGTGAACGACGGTGAGCAATCGGTACGACGCCCGCAATCGGAACCGAACGCGCGATCCGAACTGAACACGGGGCTCAAAGCGTGAACTCGAAATCAGTGAATTCGAAATCCTTGAATTCGGCGTCATTGAATTCGGGGTCATCGCGGAAGGCCTTTTGGACATGACGAGCGGCGCGCGTGGGGAAACCGTGGCCGCCTCACCTGGGGGTAGCGACCTGGACCGAACCTAGCAACGCTCGCCCGATGACGGCAAGAGAAGCCGCGACGGCAAAAAGCAAGAGAAGCCGCGACGGCAAGGGAAACGACTCCGAGCCGAAATGCGTCGCTTTGAAAACCGACCAAACCCCCTCTTTCGGGCCGGTACTGGGTCGAGGAACCTTTGCGGCTTCGCGGGCGTCTCAAGTCGGCATGGCACAGGGTTGGGGCGGTGCGGCGGCTTGGCCGGATGAGTTTGCAAACCTTGCCTACTGACGTGGACGTGAACTCAACCCACACGGCATAAAGCGACACTTTTTGGCGTCTTCGTGACTTCCAAGGTGGTGTTGGGGTGGCCATCGTCGTTGCTTCGGCCGACCGGGCAACTAAACTCCCAAACTGTATCCCTAGGCGCCCGCTGGCCGCGTTTGACGCGGCCGGCCCACAACCTTTTCCACCGATCCGCAGTTTTCTGCCGGTTCGACCGATCGAATCGTACGCCACCGAGCCCGTCCAACCGGCCGGTTTGGTGTGGCCAGATGCCAACCGAGGCTTTTCCTTAATGTCCTTCCGCCCGATGCGCTCGAAATCTTTGAATTCCTCATCGCGTTCCAAAGACGCTTCGCGACGAAACGCCAAACGGCTCGCCTTGGCCGATCGGCTTCGCGCCACCCAGCGTTCCCGCGGCACCCGGGCTCGAAACGATCGACGCCTGCAAAGCGAATCGCTGGAAAGTCGCCAATTGTTGGCCGGGCCCGAATTGGTTGGCATTCAGCCCAACGAGGGCGAATTGTTGGTCGACAACGCGGTGCTGAGCGTTTCGCCCCGCGAGTTGGTGTTTCGCTTTGACGATGATACGCGTCTGGACCCCGAGACGCTGGACGCGATCCGTTTGACGCGAGCGGGCGACGACGGCGTTTTTGAATCCGCAACCGCAACCAGTGACCTGGGGACCAATCGCGACGTCTTGTTGGAGTTTCGCGCGCTACAAACCGGTTCCATCGGCAATGGTTTGACGCTGAACTTCACGTCGACCTTTCGCGTCGGCAACAGCCTGCCGCTGATCTCGGTCACCGGACAACGGATCGACATCAGCCTGAACAATAATCCGGCGATCACAACATCAGTCAGCGATTTGATCTCGGCGGTCGCCGACCATCCCGAGGCCGGCCAATTGGTCGAGGTGATTTCGGTCACCGGCGGCACGTCGACGCAGATCGGTGCCAACGTTCCGCAAAACACTTCGGTCACCTTGATCGGTGCCAATGCCGCCGAGGGAATCACGGACTTTGGCAAGAATGAAGTTCGCGTGCGTTTCGTGTCCAACCTGCCGGGGATCGACGGTCGTGGCACGCGGATCGAGTTTCAACGATTCAATTTTGGCGGCGCCGCGTTGCCCGTGGTTGTGCGGACCGGCAATTTGCTGCAGGTGCAGCTGAACTCCACGCCGGGCCAGGAAACCACCGTTGCGGAATTGATTAACCGCATCAACAGCGATCCCGATGCGTCGGAATTGGTGACCGCGGTCTTGCAGGAGGGCGATGCGGATTCGGTGATTGGCGATTCGACGTCGTTGTCGCCCTTGGTGCTGACGGGCGTCAGCGATGTGTCGGTGGTGCCCGGCTTTGTCGGTCTGGGTGACGCGGTTAACGAAGTCATCTTCCGATTTGCCGAACCGCTGCCGGACGATCGCTATCAACTGGATATCTTGGGCGAAGGCGAATTCGCACTCGCCGCCAGCGATGGCACTCCGCTGGAGGGCGGCGACTTTGAATTGGAATTTGAAATCGACCTCGGCCCGAAAGTACTGGCCGTTGTACCGGAGCCGGTGCGGCGTGGTCCCAACGGCCAAAACCTGGCGCCCGCACGCGGTGAAATCGACGTTTATTTCAGCGAGCGTTTGAATTCCAACACCGCCGAAACCACCGACTTTTATCAATTGCTGTTTACTCGTGACACCGTCGATAATCGTGACGATGTCGCGGCCGGCGAAGATCCCATCACGCCGAACCGAGTCGATTACGACCCGGGAACCAATATCGCGACGCTGTTCTTTGACAGCCCGCTCAGTTTGTTTCGCGATAACAACGGCGACTTTATCGAAGGTGCCGCCCGCCTGCGGATCGGCAGCGTCGAAGCCTTGCCGGCCGCCCCAACGGTCGTCTCACTGGCCAACGGCAACAACCCGGATATCGAACCCGGTGATGTGATCGAATCGGCGTTCGACTTGGGCGGCCAATGGACGGTGTCACGAACGGCAACGTCGTCGGCAATTGTCGGCGGCCGCATCGATAACGAACGCGCCTTTGAACTGGAGTTGCCCGGTCCGGATGCCGCGGGCGTGCGGGACACTCGTTCCGAAGATCCGACGCGATTGGACGGCGTGGTTCCCCTGGACTATCTGCGTCAGGGCGCCGACAGCGAAGACGGCATCGCGATCCGGCGTTATGACTTTTCGGCGACGTATTTGGGTGACGATCCCAATTCGCCCCAGCAAGATAACGAACGCACGTATTTCAACACGATCAGCGACCAACAAAAGCAGCGTGTTCGCGAAGCGTTTGAATTGTTCAGCCAGTATCTGGGCATCAGCTTTATCGAGGTCGAAGACAGTCGCGGCGACACCGCCGATTTTACGATCGCCGTGGGCGACCTGTATGGCGCCGACATTGACGCGGTCAGCGGCGATGGTGGTCAGGTCGTTGTGACCGGAAATCGCCGTGGACTCGAGGACGGCGAAACGAATTTGGTCGTCTTGGACTTTCAGGATTTTGACGAGTCGATCGACGATCAATTTGGCGAAGAATTCTTCCGCGGGGCGATGTTCGGAATCGGACAATTGCTCGGCTACGGCTATGCCGACGATTTGCCGCAACCGGTCACCCAAAGCACCGATTTCGTGCTCGACCCGGGCACTGAAAACGAACCCTTGTTTCCGGCGCCGGTCGATATCGTCCACGGGCAATACATGTATCGGCCCGATTCGACCGATGTCGATTTGTATTCGTTCGATGTTGAAACCAGCGGCCAATTGAAGATCGAGGCCTTCGCCGAACGCCTGCCCTCGGCCAGCCTGTTAAACACGCAGCTTCGTTTGTTCCGGGCCGTCGGCAACGATCTGGTCGAAGTCGCGTCCAACGATGACTTCTTTAGCAACGATTCGTTTATTGATTTGGAAATCAGCGCCGGCAGTTATCTGCTTGGCGTCAGCGCGGCGGGCAACGACATTTACGACCCCTTGGTCCGCGACAGCGGCTTTGGTGGTCGCACCGAGGGTGAGTATCAGATCCGGATTGAATTCGATCCGGCCGTTTCGACGGCGTCCATCGTCGATACCGATGCGCTGGTGGATCTGAACGGCGACAATGACTTTAACGACCGGGGCGAGCGGGGGCCGACGCCGCTGGACGGCGACGGCGATGGCCGGCCGGGTGGCGTGTTCAATTTCTGGTTTGTCCCGGCCAACGGGAACAACACGCTGTTTGTCGACAAGGCGGCTTCGCCGACAAGCATCCCGACCGGATCATTCCAAAACCCATTCCGCAACATTGATGACGCGTTGGCACGCGCGACCCCGGGAACGACGGTCCACGTGCTGGGCAACGGCGGCGCGGATAATCGCGTCGAGACGCTGGAAGATAACCTGAGCTACCAGGTGGGTTTTGCCAGCAACGGTTTGCCGCTGGCCGATGGGTCCAGCTTGGAATTGCCGCAAGGTGTTCGCATGGTGATCGATTCCAGCGCGATCATCAAACTCAGTCGCGCACGGCTGGCCGTCGGCAGTGATTCGCCGGCGGTGGACCGCAGCGATGCGTCGCTGCAAATTTTGGGCACGCCGGTCATCATCGGCAGCAGCGGACTGCCGATTCGCGACGAAGCCGGTCAAGTCGTTCCCGGCAGCGTCTATTTCACATCGATCAATGATCGCGAGATCGGTACCGCCAACCAGGGCGTGATCACCCTTCCGGTGCAATCGGGTGATTGGGGCGGAATCGATTTCCGTGGTGACTTGGATGTTGCCGATGAATCCCGACGCAATCGTGAAAACGAAGGCGTCTTTTTGAACCACGTTCAATACGCCGATCTGCGTTACGGCGGGGGTGCGGTTTCCATCGGCGGACGCCAAACGGTCGTTTCGCCAATCGACATGGCCGTCACGCGGCCGACGGTGATCAATTCGCGAATCACCGACAGTGCCGATGCCGCGATGGCCGCGACGCCGGAGACCTTTGCGGTCAGCCGCTTCACGACCAACGAATTTCAATCGCAGGGCTTCTTCACGCTCGATTACGACCGCGTGGGCCCCGAAATTGCCGGCAACTTCATCACCGACAACTCGATCAACGGGTTGTTCGTGCGCGTCAGCACGCGAAGTGGCAATCAAACCGAAACGCTGTCGCAAACGGCTCGCTTCGATGATGTCGACATTGTCCATGTGTTGACCGAAAACCTGACCATCGACGGGACCGCCGGTGGGCCGCTTGTCGTGTCGTCGGCACCTTCGTCGCTGCTGGTGCGAACGGCCGCCCGAACAACCGGTGTGGTGCCGGCGGGAAGCTATGTTTATCGGCTGACCAATGTTGATTCGAGTGGCTTGGAATCGGCCGCCAGCGCCGCGACGCCGCCGCAAGAACTGACATCGACCGGTTCGATCGCGCTGTCGAATTTGCCCGCCGCAAACCAAGGCTCGGGTTTCCAGGCCCGCCGCTTGTATCGCGCGACCTTTGACCCGGTCACGCAGTTGCCCGGTCCCTTCGAATTGGTCGCCACACTCAATGCGACCAACACGACCTTTGTTGACAACGCGGTCAGCGGAACCGAATTGTTGACCGCGACCGAATCGGTCCTGCGCAGCCGGCTTGATGCGACTTTGAAGGTCGACGCGGGAACCGTGGTGAAGCTGGACGGTGCGAGGATCGAAGCCCGCTTTGGCGCCAACATCATCGCCGAAGGCGACGCGAGCGTGCCGGTCGTGTTCACGTCGCTGGAAGACCAACGATACGGCAGCGGCGGTACCTTCGATACCAACAGCCGCGGCGACGTCGGCAGGATCGAGCCCGGGCAATGGGGTGGCGTTTACGTCGGCCAAGGTGGCTCGGCCAGCTTTGACAACGCCGTCCTGGCGGGCGGTGGCGGTCAAACGCGTATCGAGGGCGGTTTCGCCAGCTTCAACGTGATTGAAGTCCACCAGGGTGACCTGCGATTGGCCAATTCCCGTGTCGAATTCAACGATACCGGCGTCGCATTGACAGGCACGACGACACGTGTCGGCCGCGGCGAGAACGCCGCCAGCACCGTGTTTGTGCTCGGCGGTGCCCCCGTCGTCATCAACAACGAATTCGTCAGCAATGCCTCGTCGACGCTTTCCTTCGATGTCAATTCGTTCGACAGCACGGAAGTGCGCGACCGTGGCCGTGCCAGCGGCCCGATTGATGCCTCCAGCACACTGGGTAACTCGGGTCCATTGATCGAAGACAACGTGTTGGACAACAACGCCATCAATGGCTTGGTCATCCGTGGCGGCACGCTGTCGACCGCCGGCGTCTGGGATGACGTCGACATGGTGCACGTCGTGGAAGAATCGATCAGCATTCCCAACCAACACATCAACGGTGGTCTGCGATTGCTAAGCGATTCACGCGGTTCGTTGGTGGTGAAATTCCAGACCGACAACCCGGATCGTTTGCGTGGTTCCGATTTGATCGGAAACGAGGTTTCGATTCTGTTTGAGGACACCGGCGACGGGCAAACGGGCACCGCGCTCGCCGAGGTCATCGATCCGGGTGTTGAATACCCAAGCCTGGCAACGCTCTTTGGCGACGACATCTTTGATGTTTCCGTCGACATCGCCGAAGACTCCGTCGTGATTGACTTCGATAACGTCGTTGAAACC
>JBCCRW010000097.1:0-15894 GCA_039201055.1 Planctomycetota bacterium
GGCCGAGGCGTTGACGCCGCAAGTCATAAGAGCGTCTGCAAAGACACCGAACACGTCTTTGATCCACGAAAGCTTTTACCTTCTAACTCGACGCACATCGTCCAACTCCTCTCCACTGCCGGACCAACGGGCACACACCCTTTCTTCTTGCAGGCGTCAAATCGCGGAACACTCTAGAAACGACGACAACGACTTGACAACGCCATCGAGGCGACGACCACAACCGAAGAGCTTTTCGAGTAGATCCCTCCGACGCCCGAAGGGCAGTGGCGTTTGGCGGAGCGGATGGCGTAAGCCGACGTGATCCCTGCCGAACGAATCCCAGTGCGTCGCACCTAAGGTACGTGGCACAAGAGGCGAGTAGGAAAGAGAGAGGAAAAAATCCCGGAACGACGGTTCTTTCAAAAAAGTCCGGAGCAACACTGTGTGGCACATCCGTTGCAGCTTGGCGTAATTTTTCTGTCGCGTCGCTACTGGGATTTGCATCAGAGTGTGGACTGGAGCCGTGACAGTTCACGAAAATCGATGCGCGTAGCATTCACGTCGGCGAAATCTTGCTTGCAAGCCCTCCGGTGGCGTCCAAGTCATTGCGAATGATCGTCATTGGGTTTGTCGCCCCCGCGCCAGCGGCCACTGAACCGTTGATTAGCAAATCCTTGCGGCCCGTGAAGCTACGCGACTCGTTGCATCGCTCGTAGCTCGAGCTTCTCGTACTCAAGTTGCAGCTTGCGATGTTCGGTTTTGACCTCGCAGAACGCTGTGAGCCCGTTCGGCGATCAATGCGATTGCGGCTTGTGAGTAGGCAAGAATGGCTTTTGAAGTCCGCCGGTTCCCATCTCCAACCTTTGGTACTCGAGCATCCGTCGGCCGGTCTCCAATGAGGGCATTGATGCAATCGCGTTACGATTGACGAATTGAGCCAAGCCAGCGACGGTCCTCGCCAAATCGAGATATGAAGTCCCTCCGCGAAACGAAATTGACACGAATCCCTTCGATCTGAACTCTACTACGAAATTTTTTCGGGTAAGGCTTCTCCGAAATTGGGGGGGAGTGCTCACCCGGCCGTCACACTGGTTCGGTGACCTCGATGCGAATCAACGGTGTGTCCGAAGCGTTTCTCGGGCGGCGGCGTCGCGCTGTTTCTTAGCCGCCGCTGTTGACCGTAGGCGATCGTCATCGGCACTTTGTACGTTTCCTGAACGTAGTCTCATCGGCTGGCCAAAACGTCGTACTACTACCCCAGTAGTATGGTGACCGGGAAATATTTCTGGCGAATTTCTCTTGGCCCCCTTGCGAGAAGAGCCGGTAGCTGTTGCAATCTGGTTGCATCTAGGATCTGGACAGCGTGCTACGTTGAGTTCGCTTGCGGTGTGGCCCTGAGCCTTACCGGCTTTCAGCTTCTAAGACTTCGCGAGATTTTGGCGGCCGCTGTCTCGCGAGGAAACGGTCAGGCGGCTCGTTTTCTCCACCTCATTTTTTCCAATAGGAAGAAACAGACAGATGCGTAAGATTTTTCGCAACAAGAAAGGCCAAGGCTTGGTCGAGTACGCTTTCATCACCGCTGGCGTTGCTTTCATTGCTCTGTTGGCTTTGTCGGTCTTCGGTCACCGTGTCGCCGACAACTACGCCATCATGGCCGGCATGCTGCCGTGTGCTCACGAAGACGACTTGGCTCCCGTCGCTTCACAAAAGTTTCTAGGTATTACCACGGATACCGACGGCAATCTGGTCGGCAATGGAGAAATTTCCTGGAACAACATCACTGGTAATACCAGCGAGCCAAGCGAATTGGTCAACAACGTTGCCGGTGGTCTCGGCAACGGTGGCGACGCCTTTGTTGGTGACTGATTTCGCCTGTTGGCGATACGCTCATCTTTGAATTCGCACCGCCCATCCTTTGTCCGCAGTCGGGCAAAGGATGGTTTTTTTTGGATGTTGAACTGGATCCTCCTCATACCGATCGTGTTGCTTGCCGCCGCATCAATTCAGGATCTTCGAACCCGCGAAGTTTCCGACGGCTTCAGCGTGGCCATCGCTACTTCGGCGGTCGTTTGCATCGCCTTCGGCTGGTGGCCACTTTCATGGGCGGGATGCGGATTGGGCGGCTTGATCGGGATCATTTTGGGGGTGATGTTGTTCACTTTCGGCCGATTCGGCGGTGCCGACGCCAAGTTAACTGCGGCATTGGGCCTTTGGTTTGGTCCCCTAATGCTGCCATTAGTGATGGTGTGGGTCGCCCTGGCCGGGGCCGTGCTAGCGGGGATCGCTTATGCACGTGGCAAGAAAGAATTGGCCTACGTGCCGGCGATCTTAGCTGGCGTGATTTTGCACGCGACGATGCCCAATCTGTGGATTAGTCTAACGCCATGAACTCACGTAAATCCTCTCGATCATCCGGATGGCCAGGCTCGCTGAGTCCACTGTTGGGCATACTGGCGGTGGTGGTTATCGGCGGCTTGGGGACCATCGCACTCCTGTCCTTCACAGGTTTTTTTCAGCAGCGTCCGGCCGGACCAGATCGTCGCGGCATGGTCGCCGTGCCAAAGTCGGTTCGCCCGATCAAGGCCTACACCAAGGTGACTCGCGAAGATGTTTACGACCGAGCGATTGGTGACGACAGCTACTATTGGATGCCCGCTGATCGGGTCAAAGCGAACCCGGATTGGTTCGTCAATTTGAACAGGATCGTCGGCCGCGTGATGGCGGTGGATAAGGAGGAGGGATATGTCTTTTCCGAGAAGAATTTTTTGCCCGAAGGCACCCGTCCGGGTGTAACCGGCGGGATTCCGCCGGGCAAACGTTCGCTGTCGGTCCCCGTCGATGGCATTGTCGGCTTGGATGCGTTATCGGCGGGCGATGAATTCGATTTGCTGGCGGCCGGCAAATCGAAGCCGCGACAAACCGGCGGTGTCGATCTGGCCGCGTTGCTCGGCGGTGTCAGACCGCCGGAATTGCGGATCAGCCAACGCGTTTCTTCGGACGGTCTTCGTGTTTTGGTGCAGCAGGGCACTTTGGTCGCCGCTGCGGAAGCCACGGATGCCAAATCTAAAGACAAGAAAAAGCCCTCAGCGACCGTGGCAGTCGCACCTGAGGAGGTCGCGTCTTTGGCCGAAGCGATTAGCAGCGATCAACCGATTTACTGCATCGCTCGTTCGGGACAGCCGGTCGATGAAACGGCGGGCCAGGAATTTGCATCGATGATAGCCGTGCCGGTTTTGGGCCGTCCCGTCGCGGCCTATGAGCAGATCAACGAAGCGCATTTGGCCGATCCAGCCACCGGACGACTGAACGTGTACTACTTCGACCCCCAGCGGATCGATGAAAGCTGGCTCCGTAAACCCCAACAAATTATCGGACGGGTCGTCGGTCGATCCATGCCGCCGGGTCACCTCATCACGGAGGCTGATCTGATGCCGCCGGGCACGCGGCCGGGAATCGCTGCGGGGGCCGCACCAGGCAAGCGCGTTTATGTCGCCCCAGCCAATCGCATCGATGGACTAAGCGGTTTGAGCGTCGGTAACGTCGTTTCACTGTACGCAACGTTGGGCGATGCCGTCGACGCGCCACCGCCCAAAATGGACTGGGCGAGCATCATGGGCGGCATGCCCGAACCAGGCGGTTTGGAATTGCAAAACGAAGTGCGCGCCGGCGTGCGTGCGATCTCTCGTGACGCCAAGATTGTGATGATCGATCGACCAAGTGATAGCGTCGCGTTTGCGATTGAATCCGACGAGGTCATCTCAATGTCGCAAGCGATCAATTCCAATCAACAAATCTTTGCGGTCGCGGTGTCGTCCAAGGACTCAAACGCTGTACCACAACAATCAACGAATGGGGAATCGGTGATCGAAGCGTCGAAGCGCTATCTTTCGAAAAAACCGTCATTGGTCTCCATCAACAGCGTTGAACGTTCCGCGGGCCCCGGCGGCAGCAAATTCGATTCATCGTTCGTGCCCGAACAAGGCCGCCAAACGAAATTCACACGATCTAATTCGCAGCGATCTGCGGCGACAAGGCCGGATGACTGGATCGCCGTTCCGGTCACCGGTCGCTCGGTGACAGCACTGGAACGGTTGAAAATCGAAGACTTTGTCGAACCCAGTACCGGCCAAGCTCGCCTGTATTACTTTCCGCCCGATTCGGTTAGCGACGATTGGGTGCGGGATCTGCCGTCTCTGGTCGATCGAGTCGTCCGGCGGAACGTGGATGTCGGCCGTGTTTTGAAGAAATCGGATCTGTTACCGGTCGGTTCGAGGCCTGGACCGACCGCCGGTCTGCCGCCAGGTTACCGGGCCATCACGGTCGACAGCGATCAAGTTACTGGATTGGAACTGCTTCGCGAGGGCGACGTGATCGATTTGGTCGAGTGCATTCCCGTCGACATGGACGGAACGGTCCGTTTTACCGCCGCAAGTCGGGATCGCTTGAAGGCTCCCATCGCCGTGCCGAAAGTCGGTGGGCTAAACTGGGCGGCAGAAGTCAACGTGGTCGCTCGCGGGGTTCGCTTGGTTCGCCGTGTTAAGGAGAAGCGTCAAGAGTTGATCGACGTGAAAACGGAGAACGCCGCCAAAGAAATCGTGACCGCGACCGTCGTGGAACGCGTGGGTGTCGAGCAATCAACGCAACCGACTGTGATTGAACGGGAGATCACGATGTCCACTCTTGCTCTGATGCCCGAGCAGGTCCCGGCGGTGACGGCCACGTTGACTGCCGGAGGTCAACTTTTCGCGGCGGCTCAATCGGGTGAAGCGGGGGGAGATAACGCGGGCGACTTGGTTCCGAATATTCAAGCCAATGTTCACCGGGTTGAACATATCCGGGGTAGCGACCGAACGACCGAGACATTTGTGGGACGCTGATGACGACGAAGATCTGAAAACGAGAGTTTCACCATCGCACAACAACAAATCCTGATCGCCAGCCCCGATGCTGCGACCCGCGAAGAACTGAATGCGGCTATCGATGCCCGTGATGGCCGGCATGCGGTCGCGCACTATGTTGATAGTTTTCGTGGCGCCGTGCAGGCCGCCCGCAGCCGCTGCCCGGATTTCGCGTTCCTGGAAATGGGCAGCGATCTGAGTTCTTTCAAAGCTCTCTGCCAAGAGATCCTGGCTGTTTCACCGGCCACGACCCTGGTCGGGGTGTACCGACCCGATTCATTTCCCGCCGAGATGTGGGATGACAGCACGTCGGGGACCATATTTGTCGAGGCGATCCGCGCGGGGGTTCGAGATGTCATCCGGCGACCTGTGTCCAAACGCGATGTCGAGCAACTCTTCACCCGTTTGTCTGGCGAGCGAGCTGACTCGAAACGAGCTGACATAGGCAGCGTCATCTCGTTCATCAGCAACAAGGGCGGTGTGGGCAAATCGACTTCGGCTGTCAACGTCGCGGTGAGTCTGGCGAAGCAGCATCCCGGCGAGGTGTTGTTGATCGATGCATCGCTTCAGATGGGCGTTTGTGCTTCGATGCTCGACATCAAACCGAAGACGACGATCCTGGACGCGGTCCGGCAAAGCAATCGGCTGGACGAGACTCTAGTGCGTCAGCTTGCCATTCCGCACCGAAGCGGGCTGGAATTGTTGGCGGCTCCTCCCGATGCGGTTTCGGCCACTGAAATTGACGACGAAATGCTCTCCCGAGTCATCACGCTGGCTCGACGGGCTTACGAGTACGTCATTATCGACACGTTTCCGCTTTTCGACCGAGTCGTGATTGCGGTGCTCGACTTGTCAGACCTCGTCTACATCGTGCTGGACAACGTCGTGCCAACGGTGCTTAGCGTGTCGCATCTGATTACCTTGCTTGACGGACTGGACTATGACCCCGGCCGTCAACGTGTATTACTCAATCGTTTCACCAATTCGTCAGCCTGCCCCACCGCCAACGACGTCGCCGCACAACTTGGGCGACCGGTTGCTCACACAATCCCGATGCACAAACGTGCCCTGACGGCCGCCAATATCGGCGAGCCCTTCGCGATGACCCCAATACGCTGGTCGAAACTGGACCGTGGATTGAAAGGCGTGGTGGAAGAGATCGGATCGATCAGCGCGTCCAATGGGTCATTGAATCCAGTGCGCGAATCCAATGGCCGCGTCGACAACCTGGCGATGGATCATTCACTAAGCCGTGATTCGGAGCCCATTGCGGAGTAGCCAATCGATGGACGAGCC
Source organism: Planctomycetota bacterium (assembly GCA_039201055.1). Classification (GTDB taxonomy): domain Bacteria; phylum Planctomycetota; class Planctomycetia; order Pirellulales; family Pirellulaceae; genus Rubripirellula. The sequence goes on from JBCCRW010000097.1 coordinate 6,177, forward strand.
ACTGACCGAAGATCGACTCGAGCCGCCAGCAGACGACTCGCCGCGCAAGCGTCTTTCACGCATGTCGTTTTCGTTGCCCGCCGAACGTGTTCGACTGAAAAAACCGATCAGCGTTTCGGCAGCTGACGATTCTCCAACGGAAGCGGCCCCGAGCGTGGCCGACTATCAATCCGTCAAAGCATTGCTGCACGAACGATTGCTCGACGAAATTAACGAAGAAGATCTGATCGGTGAATCCGAAGAGGCACTTGCCGACAAGGTGCAGCAATTTGCCGAGCGGACACTCGCCGAAGAAGACCTGCCACTCAATGCCGAAGAACGGTCAAGGCTGGCTGACGATTTGCAGGAAGAAACGCTGGGCGTCGGGCCGCTTGCGCCGCTCATGGCAGACCCGGCCGTGACGGATATCCTCGTCAATCGTTTCAATCAAATCTATGTCGAACGTTTTGGTCGTCTCGAGGAAACGCAGGTGCGTTTCCGGGATAACGAGCATCTGGTCCGCATCATCCAACGTATCGCATCGCGCGTCGGACGTCGCATTGACGAATCCACGCCAATGGTCGACGCACGCCTTCCCGACGGCAGCCGCGTCAACGCGACACTTGGTCCGGTCACCATCGACGGGCCCACACTTTCGATTCGTCGCTTCGGCCGTCGTCGATTGAGGTGCGCTGAACTTCAGCGATTGCAAATGTTCTCGTCACCGATGATGGGATTCATGGGCACGCTGGTCAAGAATCGTCGCAACGTGTTGGTGTCCGGCGGAACCGGGGCGGGCAAATCAACGTTTTTGGCCGCCATCGCCGAATCGATCCCATCGCACGAGCGTGTCATTACGATCGAAGACGCCGCCGAACTGACGCTCGATCAGCGACACGTCGTCCGAATGGAAACCCGCCCTGCTAACTTAGAAGGTCAGGGTCGCATCAGCTCTCGTGAATTGGTGATCAATTCGTTGCGGATGCGGCCCGATCGAATTTTGGTCGGCGAAGTCCGCGGGGCCGAGGCGCTGGACATGTTACAAGCGATGAATACGGGTCACGACGGCAGCTTGACAACGATTCACGCCAACAGCCCCCGCGATGCGATGTCGCGTTTGGAAACGATGGTGTTGATGGCTGGTATGGATTTGCCGTCCCGTGCGATTCGGGAGCAGATGGTTTCGGCCATCGATTTCATCATTCACGTGCGCCGTTTTGATGACGGTGCTCGCCGTGTCGAACGGATCAGCGAGCTGTGCGGGCTTGAAGATTCCACGCCGCAACTGCAAGACGTGTTTGTCTTTAAACAAACTGGCCGACGTGGTCGCAACATCGAGGGCCGGTTTGTCGCCACCGGAGTGGTGCCGCGAATCGTTCATGAACTTCGCGAACGCGGCGTGGAGATTCCGATGGATTGGTTTCAACCGCAATCCGGGGCAGTCACTTGATCGAAACTGTTGCGGTTCTTGGCATCCTGGTGATCGCGGCTGCATTGGTAGCGATCGCGGTTCGTGGCCGTCGCCGACAGGTTGCTCGCGAGCGGGTTCTGCGACGCGATGGCATCGACGCGGATTTCGAGCCGCTGGCGGGACCGTCGCGTCGCGTGTCAATTCGCCGTTACCTTTGGGTCGCGGCCTTGGTCGCTGTCGCGGTCGGATTGCTGTTACGATTCGTACTCGACTGGCCAATCGGTTTGGCTTTGGCCGCCGCCGTTGTCGTGGCGTTGCTGGGCTGGCAAGTCGATTCTATGTGGTACAACCGCCGCGTATTTAGGCTTGAGACCCAGCTCGCCGACACGATCGACATGATGGTTGCGGCGGTCAAGGCGGGCAGTTCACTGCAAAGCTCGCTCGAATCGGCTGCGGTATCGACCCGGAAACCACTCAAGCCCGAACTGGAAGAAGTTATTGGCCGGATTCGTTACGGTGATGACCCCAGCGAGGTGCTGGTTGAATTGGAGGAAAGATTGCCGCTGGAAACGGTTCGATTGTTCAGCAACACATTGGCGGTCAATTGGCAGGTCGGCGGCCGCCTCGCTCAAACGCTGGCCAATGTCGGCCGCACCATCCGCGACCGCATCGAGTTGACCCGCCGTATGCACACTATGTCGGCCCAAGCCCGTTTTTCCGTGATGAGCATCCTGGCGGTCACGTATTTCCTGGCTGCTTTAGTTTGGCGAAACGATCCCAGTCGAATGCGTGGCTTTTTGCTGACAACCGTGGGTCAGGGTGCCGTGATCGCGGCGGTGATTTTGCAAGGTTTGGGCATCGTTTGGATCGCCAGTCTCAGCCGGATCAAATTCTGATGCAAACCTTGATCTTGATCGCGGCATTTTGGTTGTTCCTTGGCATGGCAATCATGCTTCTTTTGCGCCTGGACTCGCGGCGAAGACGTGTTCGCTTTCGGCTGAGCGAGTTTGCTGGCGATATGTCCGAATCACGCGATCGTGGGCGGACGTGGTACGCGTGGTGGTTGTATCGCGCGGGTTATCGTTCCGGTCGCGCGCCATTCGTTTTCGGGCTGATCCTGTTTTGCTTCGCCGCCGCGGCAGCCTCGATCGTGTGGTTGATCTTTCAAACCGGCTTGATGCCGCAAGCCGAACGCTTGCTCTACGAGGTTCCCGGCGGCGTGGGCGAAGTCTTTTTGCCGCTGGCGTGGATCGCGCCCTGGATGGGCGGATTATCGTTCTTGGCTATGCCGATCTTGATCATTCGCGCCCGTCGCCGCAAACGAATCATGCAAACCGAACAGGATTTACCCGTAACCTTAGACCTGCTTGCAACGCTAGCAGAATCGGGCATCGGTTTCGACGCTGCACTGGATCGGATTCTGGACACGCAGTCGTCGATCCGGCCGTTGCCGCAAGATATGAGGATGTTTCAAGTCGACATCCTTGCCGGCCGCTCGCGGATCGAGGCGTTGCGTCGACTCATGGCCCGAGTCGACGTCCCCTGGTTCACGATCTTCGTCAGCGCACTGATCCACGCCGAGCAGGTCGGCTCGGGACTGGCCAACACGCTACGGATTCAAGCCGACGATTTGCGGAACCGTCGTCGTGAACGCGTGCTCGCGCTGACCATGTCTTTGCCCGTAAAATTGGTGCTCCCGCTGGTGATTTGTTTCTTGCCCGGCATCTTGCTGGCGGCGATCGGTCCCACGGCCTATCAAGTCTTAACCGTCCTCGATTCATCGAGTCTCCAACAAGGTGCGGGGTTCCAACCATGAACCGACCCAAATGCCACACGCCGGATCGCCAGGGTCAGGCGATGATTGAGTTCTTGTTCATCAGCGTTTTCCTGACGATTTTTGTGCTCGGTTTTTTTGGCTTGGCACTGATGATGGTTCATGCGACGACGACAGCATCGACGCAGATCAATGCGACACTGGTGTTTGACGATCAGGTGGATCAAGACACCGTGCTTTTGGCTTCGAATCAAATTAATGAACTTTACCTACAGCTCGATGCCGCGGAGTTATACAGCGAAGAGCAGTTGATTCTTTCGCCGAACCAATATCGTGCCGCAGTTCAAAATCATGGCGTCGTGCATGAACTAAACCGAATGATGTTGACGCTTTATTTCTACGATATCGACCGATCGGTTTATCGGTATCCGGGAACAGTGGTCACCAAAACGCCTGACGCTGGGGCGCCGTTCGATACGATTTTGGTGCCGATCTTTGATACTGCAACCCAGTCCATCACCGAGTGGAAACGTCCGCTGGAAATTGATGACATTGACGATTCAAATCCCGATCCTGATGCCCCAGCACTTGTGACATTCTCGGTCTGGATGCCGTCGCAACAGAGCTCCATCAGTTCCGTGACGTTCGATGAAGATGGCATCCCATTCGGCGACAATCAGCCAATCGGTGTAAACGGAGTCCAGGCATTTGCAGACGCGGGCCTCTCCGAATACAGCCTCTCGGGAACGAGCTACACATCCGACGGACGATTTGGCACCGTGGTCTCTGATGCCAACCGGGGAATCTACGGCCTTGGTGAGCTAACCCTTGCACCACGTGAAGTGGGCGACGTCCCAATCGTCGTTCGTCCGTACCGCAGGATTTTTACAAGGGCCGGTTCTTTTCGTTTGAAGCCCTAGAGATGGCGGCGACACGATGACTGGACCTTAATGCAAGAACCGATAAATCGAAGCTGCACCGCTGAAAGTCCGCACCTGCCTGGCTACCGCGACTCTTCGTCACTTTTCAATTATCTTCATGATCCACCAACTGATTCGCGAGGACGGCGGGGTTTTACTTGCGAGACTTCAACTCGCCAACACCTTTTGGTCGCGGTTCCTTGGGCTTCAGTTCCGCAAGACGCTTGATCCTGACCAAGGATTAATGCTGAGTCCTTGTTCATCGCTGCACACCTGCTTCATGCGGTTCCCCATTGATGTCGTGATGCTTGACCGCGATCACGTTGTGGTGGGTGCTCGCCGCGGAGTGCGGCCATGGCGGGCCGTGATCTGTGACCGCAGGACTCACGCGATCATCGAAACCGCCGAAGGATCGCTTGATTGCCGAATCGGCGACCGCCTGCGAATTGACCGCTCAAGTGGGGCCGCGAGGGTTGCCTGACAGCGTCGCCATTTGCATACTGATTGCAACAGCGTCATCGACTTTCAAGCAAATCCTACGCGTTGTCCGCGGCAGTTCATGCTCGGGGCTCGTTACCGTGTTCGCTATCTTGCATGTTGTCCTCCTATCAATCAACGACCGACGAAGGCAGGGACGACGGCGACGCGGAAGGTCGCCGTCAACGCTTGGTGATTGGCATGGTCTTGATACTGATCGCGGCGGTAGGGCATAGTCACGTCGACAGCTTCAGCGTGCCGTTTCATTTCGACGACCACAAGAACATCACCGAAAGCGCGAAGGTGCTGTCGTTTGCTGACGATGGGGACTGGTCGGGTATCCGCCGCGACAATCGGCCGTTCGGATTGTGGACGTTGGCAATGAATTTCAAGCTTCACGGTGAGGAGGTTTGGGGGTATCACCTTGTTAGCTTCGGACTGCACTTGGCGTCCGCGGGGTTGGTATTTTGGTTGACCCAATGGGCCATTCGTCGGCGAGGTCGCGGGTTCTTTACGGATTCGAATGTTTGTCTGTGGACCGCTTGGGGTATTGCGCTGCTGTGGGGCACGCACCCGCTATCCTCGCAATCGGTGATTTACATTGTCCAGCGGTTCGAATTGCTCGCCGCTTTCTTTGCGTTGCTGTCGATCGCCGGGTACTGTTTAATCGTCGACGGCCGGCGGTGGGCAATCTTGCTCGTGGCAGTGTCGGGCTTGCTGGGGATGCTCAGCAAAGAACCGGCTGCGATGATTCCGATGCTGTTGGTGCTTTGGGATCGGACGTTTTGTCAGTTCTCCCCTGACCTCGAAGGGCACTCTCCGGCGGACGAAAAGATGGGGAGGCGTTGGCGGTGGGCCGCGGTCGCGGCCAGCCTTCTCCCGTACGCCTGGTTCCTACCCAGTGTCGCCCGGTGGATGTTGCCGCCGGAAATCAACGGCGGCTCGTCGGGCAGCGTTTCGATGGGTTTTCGAATGAGTTACCTGTCACCGTGGGATTATCTGCGGACTCAGCCCGAGGTGATGCTGCACTATCTCCGTCTGGCCATCTGGCCTGAAAATTTGTGTTTCGATTACGGGTGGAAGGTTCAAACCAACCCTTTGGTCTACTGGCCACTGGTCATCTTGTTCGCGACGGTCTTTTTGACGGGTTGTTTTCTTTGGTGGCGTCGACGCGTGGCCGGTTTCTTGATGCTGGTTTTTTTTGTCTATCTGGCACCTTCGTCCAGCATCGTGCCCATCGCTGACTTGGCGGTCGAACATCGGATGTACCTGCCTCTGCTGCCGGTCTTGGTGGGCATCGCTTTGTTGGTGATCCAAGGGGTTCGGCTGGCGTTTCGTGCAGGCTTGCAAGACGTGGATGAGGAGGTTCCTGACTCGGGGGACTCGTCGCCTCGTCCACTACCATCGGTTGTGCTCGTCGGTGTGTTGATCGGCGTGGTCGCCATGTACGGCTGGACGACTCGGCGTCGGTGCGACGTGTACCGCTCGCCGTTGTTGTTGTGGCAGGACACGTTGGCGAAACGACCGGACAATGCCCGGGCCAATCAGAATGTCGGCTCGATTTTGTTGTACAAGGAGGATCGACCTGACGCGGCGCTGCCCCATCTGAAAAATGCGACTGCAATGCACCCCATTCATGGACGATGGTGGTTCAATCTGGCCGAGTGTTATCGGCAGCTTGGCCAGGACGAACCGGCGATCCAGTCGGCAAAAAAAGCGATTACTCTAGAGCCGGATATGAGCCGGGCACACAATTTGATTGGCATCGTGCGACTAGGCCGCGGTAACTTGCGAGAAGCGGCCGATGCGTTGCGGCGTGCCGACGAGTTGGGCGAACCGTCGGCGAAGTTCAACCTGGCGACGGCCCACCTGAGAAACCGGGATTTCAGCGCGGCCATTAAAGAACTCGAGTCGATGATCCGGTTACGTCCGCAATTCAAACAATCGCATCGCCGCCTCGCTTGGGTGCTGGCGACCGCCACGGACGCAACGATCCGCGACGGGCGGCGGGCCAGCGACTTGCTGGTCAACGATTTCCAAATCGAGACCAGTGACAATCCGTTCGGATGGGACGCCTACGCGGCGGCTCTGGCCGAAACCGGCGATTTCCAGGCCGCCGTCAAAGCTGCCGGTCGCGGCATCGAACTGGCGCGCCAGCAAAACAATCAGGCACTTGCTAGGGCCATGGAATACCGATGCGAGGGCTATCGCCGGGGCCAGCCGCATCGAGAACATGGATTGGACCAGACGGGCGATCCGACGCGGGAGGTGCTTGATGCCTCCGCCGCCTGATGTCACGAACGAATCGCCGGAGCGTCACTTAATTGTGATCCCCGCGTACAACGAAGAAAAATCGTTGGCCGGTACGATCGACAAACTGTCTGCTCTGCCTGATCACTTCGATGTCGTCGTGATCAACGACGGTTCGACCGATCAGACCTCGGCCGTGGCGCATGGCTTGGTTCCCCGTTGGGATGGCCGGTTGCACGTCATTGATCTGGTGATCAATGGCGGTATCGGTGTCGCGGTCCAGACCGGCTATCGTTTCGCCTCCAGCCAGTGTGACTACACCTGTGTGATCCAGCACGATGCCGATGGCCAGCATCACGCCGGCGACATCGTCGCTTTGGTGCGGCATTGCCGGCGGCACGATCTGGATCTGTGCATCGGTTCCCGATTCATCCATGAAAGCGACGACAACTTTCGCTCGACGCGACCGCGTCGCCTGGGCATCGGGTTCCTGTCAACGTTGATCGGTTTCCTGGCGGGCCAGCGGGTCAGCGATCCGACCAGTGGATTCCGATGCGCAGGTCCGCGTGCATGGGCGTTGTTCGCCGAACACTATCCCGATGACTATCCCGAACCGGAATCGCTGTACTATTGTTTGCGAAACGGACTGCGGGTTGGCGAGATGCCAGTCACCATGCACGCCCGCACCGAAGGCGTGTCTTCGATCAACGCGACCCGCGCGGTGTACTACATGACCAAAGTCACGCTGGCGATTTGCGTGGACTTGCTGCGACCCAAAGAGAAAATGCTGACATGAACGCCGAACTGTTGATGATGATTGCCGGTGTTGCAGCGTTTTCGCTGACGCTGTATTGGGTCCGCAGCCGCGAATTGAAGGAACGTTACGCGCTGATTTGGCTGATACTGGCCTCGGCGTTATTGCTGTGCGGGTTCTTTCCGTCGCTGATCATGAATTTCGCCGACGCCTGGAATCTAAGCTATTCGTCGGCGGTGCTGTTTTTTGCCCTTGCGGCCGTTTACGTCTACGCGTTTTTCGTGTCGGTGTCGTTGACCCGACAGCATCAGAAGACGGTGCGACTGATCCAAGAAGTCGGCATCTTGAACGAGCGTCTGCAAAGATTGCAAACCGCACGGCAAATCGAGTCGGACATCGACGACAATCGATCGGTATGACCGATCGGGCCGCGGCTTCGAAAAGGTCGATTTGGGTCGTCACGATGGCTTATCCAGTGCCGTCCGAAGCGTTCGCGTCGGCCGAAATCAATGAACTGCGTCGTCGCGGGGTGGATGTCTCAGTACACACGCTGCGAGGCCAACGTCGCGATCACGACGAGATTTCGGCGCAGCAATCCCTTGGCGACACGTTGGTCGGGCATGCTTGGAGCGGTTCGGTGTGGCGAGGTTTGGAGAGTGCGATTCGGCATCCGAAGCTGGCCTTACGTTTGTGGTGGCGATTGGTAAAGACTTTGATCACCCGTCCGACCGTTTTGGCAGCCTGTCTGTTTTGGTCGCTGCGGTGCTTCGAATTGTTGGCGGTTGCCCAGCGAGAGCGGCCCGATGTAATTCATCTGTTTTGGGGGCACGCCCCGAGCATGCTGGGCTGGCTGGTGATCGAGGCTTTGCCGGACGTTCAAGTGACGACCTGTCTCGGGGCTTATGATTTAGACTTGGCTCTGCCTATCGGATTCGAGGTTGGCCGTCGATGTGCGGCCGTTCGTACCTTCGCTGAGCCGAACATGGGTGCGTTGATCGGCGAAGGAATTGCCGCCGAAAAAATTCATTTGATCTATCAAGGGATACCGCTGCCAAAGGGGATTTCAGACGATCTGCCGACCGATGGGAAGGACCACAAACGAATGGTATTCGCAGGTCGTTTGATCCCTAAAAAGGGAGCAGAGATGGCGATTCAGGTTCTTGCCCGTGTGGTGCAGGCCCATCCAACAACTATGTTAACGATTTTGGGCGATGGTCCGCTTCGCGATTCGCTTCGGCGCTGCGTCGATCGACTCGGCCTGTCCGAAGCGGTCGCCTTTCACGGCCACGTATCGCGGACGGATTTGTATCGCGAACTGCAATCGGCCGCGCTGTTTCTGTTGCCGTCGACGCATCGCGAGCGGCTTCCAAATGTCATTAAAGAAGCGGCAGCGGCACGTTGTTGTTGTTTGACAACTTCCACGCCTGGGATCGAAGCATTGATCCGTGACGGTGAATCGGGAAGGCTGCTTGATGCGAACGATTTGGAAGTCTGGGTCACGGCGGTCACCGAATTGATCGAGCATCCTGAAACGGCGTCCCGGATGGCCGATCGGGCCTGTGACACCGTGCGGCGGCAGTTCGATATTCGACGGACGACCGAATCATTGCTTCGCATGTGGGAACCACGGCTGGACGCTTCGGAACCTGCGAATGGCGTGAGGGAACGATCGTGACTCGGCATGTTTGTTTCGTGAGTCTTAGCCTTACCGGCGGAGGTGCTGAACGCTGGGCGGCCAATACGATCAGCTACCTCAATGAGAACTCCGATTTCCGAATTTCGCTAGCTTTGTTTCGTGACGAAAAGACTTATCCAATCCCTGAAGCCGTGCAGGTCCATCGAGTCGATCATCGCCATGTCGGACAATCCATCCGGACCGTTCGGCGGATGCAGCAACTATTGCTTAACCAGAACGTCGATGTTGTGATCTCGGCCGGCACCTACACCGGCCAGTTTGTCGGCGAGGCGGTACGTCGAACAGGCACGCCCTGGATCGCACGTATTTCCGGCAACATTCAGTACGGCAACCGTTCGCTGCTGCAGCGTCTGGGTTGGCGAGTTCTGGATCGAAACATTGACACTGCATGGGCCATCGTTGGAAACAGCGAATCCATGGCCGGGGAGGTTCAATCGCGATGGCCTCATTTGAGCGA
>JBCCRW010000098.1:0-15834 GCA_039201055.1 Planctomycetota bacterium
ACGTCCCCCGATCGACTCAATTTTTTCTATTCCCAGCGATTTGCGGATCCCAAGCCGGCCGCGACTCGGCGGATTTTTGTCATTGGTGGATCGACCGTCGCGGGACGACCCTGGGCCGTGGAAACGTCGCTATCAGCGGACCTGCAATTGCGTCTGGAGAGCATCGCGGGCTCGGATTCGCGAGCCGACGGGCAACAAATCGCCGGGAAAGATTCAAAACGCTTCGAGGTCATCAACGTCGGCGGTGTGTCGCACGGCATCACGCGTCTGGCACCGATCGTTGACGAAGTACTGAATTATCAACCCGACGCGATTGTGCTTTACACCGGTCACAACGAATTTCTTGAAGATCAAGCGTATCGCCCGATTCGCGAGGCCAGTCCGGCGCGGCGTCAACTTTCACGCTGGGCGTCACGCTTGGCCATTGTGCGTGCGATCCAGCGGCAAACCGCCGGTGGCCAGCAGCGCCAAACCGCCGGTGGCCAGCAGCGCCGAACCGCCGATGGCCAAAATCACCCGTCACCAGAAACGAATGCGAAACCCGCAGGTGCCGACGAAGCGACACTGGACCCCAACCCCAACACGCTTCTAGATCAATCCGATGGTTGGCAACGCTACCGGCGCGATTCCACAACGACTCGGCGGGTGCTTGAACAATTTCGTGTTTCGCTGGACCAAGTCGTTCGCCGAGTTCAAATCGCGGGCGTTCCCTTGTGGCTGTATTTGCCCGCCAGCGATGCGGTGCGAACACCGCCGTTTAAGTCATTACCACCGCCGGGAATTCCCATTGATGTTCAACGAGAAATCGAATCGTTGCAAGCCGTTGCAGCGGATGAAAGTATCGAGCGGGCCGATCGGCAACGGGCGGCCGAATCGCTCGTGGCGATCGATCCCGGGCACGCCGAGGCTTGGTATCGATTGGGCGAGTTTCGTTTGTTGGCGGCAATGCAAAAATCATCATCGCGTGAACAAGCCGCCGCCGTCGAAGCGTTCAAGCGGGCTCGGGATGTGGACGTGTGTCCGCTCCGCGCCACGTCGGCCATACGTAACATCATTCGTGAAGTTGCGACCGATTTGAATGTGCCGCTGATCGACGCGGCTTCGGTCTTGGATCAACGAACTTTATTGGGCCGAAAAATTCCGGACTCGTTGGAGGACCCGCAATGGTTTGTCGACCACGTGCATCCTTCCTTTGCCGGTCATCAGGAGCTGGCCGCCGCATTGGTCAACGCGTGGGCCCAGCGCGGGTTTCTGATTAACCAACCCACCAACGAAGACCGATATCACCGGGCCCGCAAGCAGCATTTGCGGCGATTGGATGAAAGCTATTTTGTTCGCGGCCAACAGCGACTGGAGGGACTGCGGCGTTGGGCACGGGTTCATCCGGACACCCTGGGTGAACGGGAATCTGGCAAAGGACCGTCGGCACCGCCTCAAGACGCGTCTGTGGCTAACGACGCGTCTGGGGGTAACGGCGCGTCTGGGGGTAACGGCGCGTCTGGGGGTAACGGCGCGTCTGGGGGTAACGACGCGTCGCTTGGGGACACCCAAACCACGCCATAGGGAAATGGATTTAGTCGTCGCCGAGCGACCGCGTCGTCGAGGGCGAACACGCGGATGTCGTCGGGATCGAAGGCGTCCAATTTTACGGTTGCGGGAAAACGCCATTCGCGTTCTTGCCGCCAATCGGTGCGTTTGCCGATGGCCTGGAAGCGGAAACGATGCTCCGGCGCAAGGGTTGGGTAGTCTTCCGCAACGCCATAGATCACCTCACACAAGCCCGCCGCGATGGCGGCGGGGCGACGAATCAACACGCCAAACGGTTCGCCATCCCAGCGTCCAAGGTGTGAACGGTAGGTTCGTCGCTGAAGTACATCGTTGAGCGTCCGCTCGGTCAAACAGACCACCGGATGGGCGCGGCGCGAGGTGATGGCCGAGGCGATCAGTCGGCCGCCTCGCAGAATGCGGACGAGCGTATCGAGTGGCGTTCGCGTCGCGGTCTTGCCGCGCGACAACAAGATTTGGTCGCGGTATTGATCCTCGCTTTCGCCCGGCCAGGGACCGGACACGCCGCGTGTCCAATGCACAAACCACGGTCCCTCGGGCACATCGGGTGCCTGGTAGCGGACGCCGCCGCGAGCGACGCCCGCGCGGGTTGCACGCGTGCGAGAGGCGCCATTTTGGACGACGTTCCCGCGGGCGTCGGGCGATCCGGAAACGCGCTGGGATGCTTTGTCGGCGACGGGCAGTTGCCGCCCGCCAAGCAAGTGCCATCCGCCAAGCAAATGCCATCCAAGCGCGCCGGCGGCAATCAGCGAGTTGCCGGCACAGGCCCGGTCGGGCCAAATACCGACGCGGATGCGTGCGGCGGTGGCGGCGGCCAGAACTTGATCCGAATCGCGCGGGTGCCGGTCGGCGGATTGTGTCGGACCTAGTTTGTCGCGGATGGCCGCTTCAATGCGTCCGCCCGGACGCACATACATGGCGTCGACTCGGTCGGCCATGGCGATCACGGCCTGGTCTCGGTTGGGTTCGCGGTGGACGCCGCAGAACGAACCATTGTTTTCGGTGACCCTTGCGGCCTGCTTGGGTGAAGATTCCGCGACGCATATCAGCAGCGGGACTCGATACAGTTCGGCGGCGCGACGCGCCCACGGTTCGATCGCCGAGCCCTTGGCGATCAACCAGCTTGCACCTCGCCGGCGGACATCACGCCCGCTGCGATGCAGGAACGCGGCCAATCTCCGGTGCATTTCAGCGTCACGACCGAGGCGACTGGAAACGACGGCGACGGTTTCGCGGTGAAGCGGGCTTGGCTGCTTCGGTCGGTGACGCTGCATGGCTTTCTCGCGGCAACACGATTCACTTGTTCTCCGCCGACACTTACTTTTTAAGTCTACGCGAAAGCCGCTTTGCGATCGGCCTGCGGCTCGGGATCGGCGGATTCCGCTTGAATGCCCAGTTGATCCAGTAATTTGACCAATTCGGCATCCGCATATCGCCGGCTGAACTTGAAAGGCGACTCGGTTCCGTCAACTTCGATGATCAGCGTGTGCATGATCCAGCCGCGGCGCATCGATAATCTTGCGGCCGCTGGAAGCCCATGCGGCGGCGATGTCGACCACCAACGCGACTGGAAAAGCGAAAGTGCGTCCCCCTGGCGGGACAATCGCAACCGCCCCTTGGCCGGAAACGGACCAAAGGCGTTTTGTGGAAACAGAATCAATTCGGGCCGTTTGGGAATGCCGTAACCCGCCCACGCTCGGCTGAGTATCGGGTCCAGGATCATGGTGCGATAAAACCGAACCCGGCGACTGACCCAGCGAAAAATCAGGGCCGCAAAAAACAAGATCAGCAAGTTGACCACGGTCGCGATCGTCGGACTAAACGCGTACACGGCCATCAAAGCCGCGCACAGTGACTTGTTGCAAACTTCAAAGACAGCATCCAAAAACGGAATCGGCGCGAGCCAGACCAGGAACTCGAAAAAGAACTTGACGCTATTAACGACCAAAATATTGATCGCCATCGCGACGGCCAGCAAAGTATCGAAGGTGAAACTGACAACCCCCAGTTGAACGACGGGCTGCGATAGCATCGCGACAGTTTCGGGATCGGAACTTTCCACCGATGACATGACTTTGATCACCAGCAGGATGATAATCACGGCATAGGCTTCCAGCCGGTCGACCGCTTGGGCAAATGGCTTGCTGACCTTGGTCAACCGCGGCAGGCTGGTCAGCAGCGTCAGGCCCAGGAAGATTCCAAACAGCCATGGATTTTCCAGCGGCCCGGCGGCACCGACAAGCTGATTATTGGAAATCCAATCGGGGCCCCAAATGGCCAGGCCCGACAGCAAGGTCACGCCAAAGAACGGCGACAGAGCCAGCGGCGCCAGCGGCCCCAGCCAATCGCCGGTGCCTGATGCCCAGGAACTGGCTGCGGCAATGTCGTCGGCGTCCAGAATTTCGCTGGCGTTCTGGATTTCGCTGGCGTTCTGGATTTCGCTGGCGTCTCGGATTTCGCTGGCGTCTCGGGGCCCAGGCGAGCTTTGAAGCGTCGCGCCGTTCTTGGAGGACGGCGTGTTGCTTGATCGCGTGTCGAAGGCATCGTCGCCGCAGACAACACGCGGCGGGAGCAGAAACAGTGTCGCAGCCACGAGGAGCAGCGATTTGAACATCAATTTTTTGTCCGGGGCGGAAATAGCAAACGTGATTGCGTCCATCAATCCGAGGTATCTGTCAATTGAACGTTCGCAAAATCTTTCGTCCTTTGTACAAATCAAAGATCGACTCGGCGGTCAACGGTCGGGCGCGGCCGAGCGTGGGGGCATCGATCGTTTCAATAGCATCACTGATCACCAGCACTTGTTTGTCATCTTTTTCACCTTCAAACACGACCGCCGCTTCGTCCAAAAAGACGCCCAGCAATTGCGGTCGTAGCGATGCGTAGCCATCTTTTTCAAGCGTGCCGGCAATCGTGCGGGCGAGTTGTGTTTGCGCGGCGTTAAAAACGTCGGCGGGCACGGTAAAAATCTCGTCATGTTCGGCGTGCCAACCGGCGTAGATCGCGAAGGCATCGTCGGGCGGCAAGTCCGCCACATCGATCGACATTGCAAAGGTCGCCGGGCCGGTCATCCCGACGTTGCTGTAGGTGCGGTCGCCAAAATTATATTCAAAGTGGACCAGATGCACGTCGACGGGGGCTTCGAATCCGGGCCACGACAAGGTTCGCGAATGAATCGTTTCCAAGCGGGTCGGCGGCACACCCATTTGCGAAGGTTGACTTAGCCAGATTGCCATTTCGGCTTCGGCGGTGGATTCGCGAGTTCGCAGGCCATCATCAATCTTTTCGCCAAAGCCCAATTCGTCGGCATACGCGATCGCGCGCAAGCGCGCCGCCGGGTCTTTCGAAAGTTCAATTAGGCGCTCGCGGCCGAGTGCTTCGCCCAGGGACGCCAGCGCGCCGGCGGCCTCGCATTGCACGCGGCGATGTTTCAATTGGACCGTTTGGTTCAACTTTCCAATCCCTGCTTTGTCGCCGATCAAGCCAATGTTGTCACACAGCGAGACCGCGAGCGCGACGGCCGCGCCCAAACGTTGACCGACCTGTTCGACATCGTCGCCAAACGAACGAGGGTCCTCTTCGAAACGTTCAAGACGCATGGTCACTTCGCCCAGCAGACGATGCAGCATCGCGGCCTGATCGACCAAGGGATGCGGACGGACTTCGCGGCGGCGAAACAAATCGCTGGCCAGGTCCAATAGCGGCGCCGCCAGCGATGGGTGTGCGATCAAGTCGATCGCTTGCGGGAACAACATGTTGGCCGGCCAATGGTCATATTGCATCAACGGCGAGAGCACCTGGGCGGCTTCCAACCAAGCTTCCGGCGGATCTTCGGCCAACAAAATCACCAAGCCTTGCACGGCCGCGGGGGAACCATGCGCGGCAAGCAATTGCAGCAGCAGGTGGCGATTCGCACAGCCCATCGGCAATAGCGAAATCCACCGCGCGATCGGTTCCACGGGCCAAGTCCCATCGCCGGGTCGGGCGCTGCCCATCACGGCGGCGTGGGTCAAGCGAATTATGGCGGCGATCATGGCCGGGTCCTGCTGCGACAGCGGATCGGCAAATTGGTCGACCCAGTCCAGCAGTGTCCGCGGATCGGCGGCGGCCAGCGGTGCCAATTGTTGCAGCGTGATGCCGACCGCGACCGGATCGTCTTGCTGCAGCAGTGTGTCAAGCGTTTGGGCGAGCGTGGGCTGGGTGGCGGAAGCCATGAAGCGGCCCTGGAAAACTGGAGACTGGGTGATTGGAGACCGGGTGATTTGAGAAAAATCACGAAGGGAATCGGCGAAGCACAACGCACCGGGCATCGTAACGTTTTGCCGGGCATCGTAACGGTTTGTCAGCTTGATGGCTGTGACCGCTCCGCGAACGACTACGAAGCGACACGCAGGGTTTCGCTTTCGCTGGGCATCTGCCAGGGGATCGTGACCCAAAACGCGCTGCCGCGACCCAGTTCGCTTTCAAAGCCGACTTCGCCACCAAGCAGCTTGGCCAATTCCTTGACGATGGAAAGCCCCAAGCCGGTGCCGCTGTATTCGCGGGTCAGCCCATCGCCATCGAGAACCTTTTTGCTTTGCCGAAACTTTTCAAAGATCACATTCTGGTCCTCTTCGGCAATCCCCACGCCCGTGTCGCTGACGCGCATTTCAAAGACCTCGCTACTGCGTTCGGCGACGGCGACCGTGATCAAACCGCCCTCGGGGGTGAATTTGATCGCGTTGGAAAGCAGGTTGTTTAGAATCTGGCCTAGTTTGTTGGCATCCTGCTTGGGCCTGCGTAAATTGCCGGGCAACTGAATTTCCAGGGCCAGTTTTTTCTCTTCGACCAGCGACAACATCATGTCGCACTGGGCGTGGATCAATCGCGATAAATCAAATTCGCTGGTTCGCACTTCCATCTTACCGGCTTCGACCTTGGCCAAGTCCAAGATGTCATTGATCATTTCCAATAACAAACGTCCGCTCTTTTGAATATTGGAAGCGTATCGACGTTGTTTGTCGGATAACGAATCGATGCCTTGAAGCACTTCCGAAAACCCGATGATGCTGTTCAGCGGCGTTCGCAATTCGTGCGACATATTGGCCAGGAAGTCGCTTTTGAGCCGATTGTTTTCGTACAATTGCAGGTTCAACTGGGCCAGTTGGTCGACGCGGGCGTCGAGCTCTTGGTTGACATTTTTGATTTGATCGTTGGTTTCGGTCATATGCCGCAACATGCGATTGAACGCGTCGGCAAGCTCACGAAATTCGTCATCGGTTTCGATCACGGCACGCTGGTCGGTTTGGCCGCGGGTGATTTGGTCGCTGACATCACGCAGGTGATACATCGGCACCAATACCAAATGCCGGACGATGGCGTGCAACACAAATAAGGTGATGGCGACGATCAACATTCCCAGGGCGACCAAGACGGCGCGGATCAAGCTGGTGTGTTTATAAGTTTGGCGGTAGGGCATGGTGACCTTGCCCACGCGAAAGGGATATTGCGCCGCCAGCTTTTGCGGGTCGGTGTCTTCGCCCTTGGCAAAACCGTGTGAAAAACCGCTGCCCGCGGTGTGGCACGTCATGCAGGAGGGCGTGAAAAAGATCGGCATGTAATACACGCCTTTTCCGTCGATGGGGCCAATCTTGCGGTGCGGTCGCCCGCTGCCGGGCCCGATCTGGCTGAGCGGCGCGTTTTCGGCCAAATCCAGCGGCGTTGCCACGTCCGGTCGCACTTTGGCCAGACGGATCGCCAGGGCCCGTCGGTAGTCGATTTCCAAACCACGCAATAATTCGCGTTCGGCCGGGTCTTCGATGGGACCGATCGGTGGCAGGTCTTGATGGTCCAGCGTCGAATCGATGCCGACGATTTCGTAGTCGATCTCTTGGTCCTCGTCGTCGGACCAAAGGGATTTTTTGAATTCCTCCAACAGCATCCGATTTTCTCGAGCCAATTGCGGATCGGTGCCCTGTGACAAAATCGCTTGGACATGCCGCCGCTGGACATCATGGGTGCTGTAATCGGACGCGCGGTTCAGTGGGACGTTCTTGACCAATTCACGGCCCAGCTTTTCGACCACCAGAAAGGCGACAAACATCAACACCAACAGTGCCGAACCAAAGAACAGCAGGCATTTCCGCTCCAGGCTCATCGATGCCACGACGCCCTTGGCGAAGCGAATCATGGGACAAACTCCCTATCGAGGTGCGGGCGGGAACGTGCGGATCATTCGAGTTAGCGACACCATGGGCCGACGGGGCACGGCGCGTCGAGACCGATTGGGGGCCGGAGAACCGAAACGGCCCAAAAACAGCGGCTGAATTGCCCAGTTTAGCCATTCGTTGTCACTTGCCCGGCCTCAAATCGACAACTAGCATGGCGGCCAGCGAGGCAGGGATTGCCGCATGTGACGTTCTAGACGCTGATTTTGTCCGACCCGCCGGTTATTTTCGCCGCAGACGGGTGCTCGCGGGACTTCCCACCTCATGTTCACGGGACCACCCCTGATGAAACGCCTACCTAAGCTCATCCGTTGTTGTCTGGTCGCGACGCTGTGCGTCGTGCTGACCTCGTCGCCCGCGTCGGCGGGCTGGCTGAAATGCCAATTGGCCAAGCGATCGGCTTGCGCACCACCACCGGTTTGTTGTCCCGCACCCCCGGTGGCATGTTGCCCACCGCCAACGTGTTGCCCGCCGCCACCGACTTGCTGCCCGGCACCGCCGATCAGCATCATGCCGATGGTGATCCATGATTGCTGCGGCACGCTGCCCAGCGTCATGTCGGCTCCGGTCATTTCATCGCCAATCGTGTCGGCACCGGTGATTTCTTCGCCCGCACCGATGATGATGGAATCGGCGCCCATGATCGATTCGGTGCCGGTGATCCCCGGTGGCACGGTCATCGATGGCGTGCCGATGGACTCGGGCACCATCATTGATTCCGGCACGGTGATCGAATCGCCGCCGATGGGAATGGGGACTGCTCCAATGGACATGGGTGGCATGAGTCCCGAACCGATGGGCACCACGCCGTCGCCTTCGGATATGGCACCGCCCACGCTCGGTGATTTGGGCGACGGTGAAGCGCCACCGGCCGCCAACGAGGTGCTGGATGATTCGGCCACCGAGCCTTCCGATTTTGACAAGCCGGGCGACATGCCCGCCGATGGTGACGACAACCCGTTTGGTGCGCCGGCGGATGCTCCGGCTGGCGACGCACCGGCCGCTGATGTACCGGCCGCCCAGCCGCCGGCGATGGACCCGCCGGGAACCGATGCCTTTGGTGCGCCGGCCGGTGACGCCTTTGGCGCACCCGAGACGGACCCCTTTGGTGCTCCCGCGGGCGATGCGCCGGCGGACACTCCGATGACGCCGCCAGCCGGCGACGATGGTCTGTTTAGCGACCCACCGACCGACACCGGCACCGACGATGGTCTGTTTGGTGACACTCCGCCCGCTGGCGGTGACAGCGGGATGGATGACGTGTTTGGTGGTGGTGACGCCAGCAGCACGCCGGCCGACAACACACCACCACCGGCCGGTGACGACGGCGGCGGCGTTTTTGGTGATGCCTTTGGTGGCGGCGATGCGGACCCGTTCGGCGCACCGGCGATGGATGATCCGCCCGCAACGCCGCCTGCGACCGGCGACAATGATCCTTTGTTTGATGATCCCGCCGGTGATGCGTCACCGGATGCCGGATCTTTGGATGGCATTTTCAACGATAGCGGCAGCAACGATTCGATGCCCAGCGATGATGCCGTCGAGAGCCTATTTGATTCGCCCGAGCGGGATTCCAGCAAGGACACCCCGGCTTCGACCAAGCCATCGGCCGATGAGGTCCTGGATGAACTGTTCAGCAGTCAGGAATTGCCCTCCCCGGCGGCTGCCGAGGTCGCGGCGGAGCTGCCCGCTCCGGTTCAATCGCTTGAAATTCAGCGGCAGTTGGTTTCGGTTGCCGACCCGTTGGCCGAAACGCACCAACGGACCTGGATCGACAATACGAATACGTTCAGCACTCAGGGGCGTTTGGTCGAGATTCGCGACGATTCGGTGCGCTTGTTCAAGGCCAACGGCCGGTACTGCAACGTGCCCAACGAGCGGATGAGCGAGGCCGATCGTGCCTATGTGGATTCGATTCGCAAACGCTTGCCTCAAACCGAATTCGCCATGTTGATCGGCAAATAGAAAGTGCTGATCGGCAGGTAAAAGAATGCTGATCGGCAAACGGAGCTTGTCGCTTGCTTGGCATCGGCGGGTCGGCTGACATAATACGGGACAGAACGAAGTTTGTCCCGCAGGGTCACCCGCGATGAATTCACCTGACCAGCAAGCGCCACTCCCCGCGTCCGCGGCCGACTTGGCATCCGGCGAACATCCGCTGGAGTCGATGCGGCGTTTAATGGAAACGCTTCAAAAACGCGCGCGGAACCTGCCCGAAGGTTCCTACACGACGCGTTTGCTACGCGGCGGCGTGTCCAAGATTGGCGGCAAGGTGACCGAGGAGGCTGCCGAGTTGATCGAGGCGGCGGAGGCCATGGTCGCTGCTGAGGGCCAGATCGCTGCTGAGGGGCAGGTCACTGCGGAGGACCAGATCGCTGCTGGGGGTCAGGAGGCGCGTCCCGAAGATACCGCAAAGGCTCGCGAGCACTTTGTTTATGAAGCCGGCGATCTGCTGTATCACACGCTGGTCTTGTTGGCTCATCGCGGAGTTTCGCTGGATGAAGTCGCCGCGGAACTGGCACGGCGCGAGGGCGTGTCGGGACTGGCCGAAAAGGCTTCCCGCCGGCCTTCGCCGCCGGCCCTTTGAACATTCGCTCGATCGGCTATCGTTTGGACTGCCAATTGCCAACGGTGATGGGTCAGACGGGAAAAAGGGGTCACGGGAAAAAAGGGGTCACGGGAAAAAAGGGGTCAGGTACCTTTTGCCGGGAACCGGCACTCTGGGTGCTTCGCACAAAAGGTGCCTGACCCCTTTTTCCCGACCTCTGGGTGCTTCGCACAAAAGGTGCCTGACCCCTTTTTCCAGACCATTTTTAACCTCTCGAACGTTTTATGCTGGACGCGCCCGATGATCCCGAACGACCGCTGCGTCTGGGGCTGCCCAGCAAGGGCCGCCTGAGCGAGATCGCCACGTCGCTCTTGGCCCAGGCCGGGCTGAAGTATCGCCGACAGGCGCGCAGCTTGTTCGCGCGGGTCAGCGGGTTGCCGGTGGATCTGATTTTTCTTCGCACCGACGACATCCCCACGTTGTGCGCCGAGGGCGCCATCGACATGGGCATCACCGGGTCGGACTTGGTTGAAGAAGCCGCCGTCGACATTCGCACGCGGATGAAACTGGGCGTCGGCCGCTGCCGATTGGCGGTTTGTGTCACCGAGGATTCAAGTTATCAATCGCCCGGTGACTTAAACGGGATTCGCATCGCGACCAGTTTTCCCAACGTGACGCGTCAGTATTTCCAACGCCATGGATTGCGGGCCCACATGGTCAACTTGTCCGGCAGTGTCGAAGTCATGATTGGATTGGGTGTCGCCGACGCGATTGTTGACCTGGTCGAAACCGGCAGCACCCTGGCCGCCAACCGGCTGCGGGTGTTGGACGATATCGGTCACTACGAAACGGTGTTGATTCAAAACGAGGCGACCGCGACCCATCCCAAGCGAATCGAGGTGGCTGATCGCATCGTCCGGCGCCTGGAAGGCGTGGTCATTGCCCGTGATTATTCGCTGTTGGAATACCACATTCCCGAATCCCAGTTTCCGGCCGCCAAGGCGATCACGCCGGGCATCGATTCCCCGACGGTCAACCGACTGAACGGGCAATCCAATCAAGAACAATCCAAATTGAGCATTCGCGTGATGGTTCGCCGTGGCGATATCATCGAGTGCATGGAGCAGCTGGAAGCCATCGGGGCGACCGCGATTCTCGAAACCCCCATCACGAATTGTCGATTATGAAGTCCACTCCTCCCGCCGGCGGCGATCTGCCGCTGGAAATCGATGTCGTTTCGGTCAAGGGCATGTTGGATGCCGGCGATGATTTTGTGTTGCTCGATTGTCGTGGCGAAGACGAACACCAGACCGCGAGCATTGATGCCGCGATGTTGTTGCCGATGCAAGAATTGCCCGATCGGGTGGGCGAGTTGGAATCGCATCGTGATCGCCATATCGTTGTCCATTGTCACCACGGCGGACGATCGATGCGG
Source organism: Planctomycetota bacterium (assembly GCA_039201055.1). Taxonomy (GTDB): domain Bacteria; phylum Planctomycetota; class Planctomycetia; order Pirellulales; family Pirellulaceae; genus Rubripirellula. The sequence continues at coordinate 11,756 of JBCCRW010000098.1, forward strand.
GTGACCGAGTGGCTGCGAGGCAACGGGTTTCCTCGGGTGCAAAGCATGGCCGGCGGGATCGAGGAATGGTCGAATCAAGTCGATTCGGGTGTGCCACGCTACTAGCGATGGGACCTGAACGAACAACATGGACGTAAGCAAACAACATGGACCTGAACGAACAACAACGAGCGGCGGCCGAATTTGACGGCCAGCATTGTTTGGTTCTGGCCGGTGCCGGTACGGGCAAGACGACCACCATCATGGCTCGGGTGCTTCACCTGGTTCGTTCGGGAGTGTCGCCCCAGCGGATTGTGTTGATGACGTTCACGCGTCGCGCCGCTCGCGAAATGCGTCAGCGGCTGGGCAAGAACAAAAAAGGCGGCGGCGGTGAAGCCAAGAAGGTTCCCGCGGGAACGTTTCACCAGTTCTGCCTATCGTACCTGCGGCGTTGGCCCGACGCCTTTGGCACCGCCGGATTGTCCATCATCGACCGCGACGACCAAACCCAATTGATGAAATTGGCCGTCGGTAGGCGACCGGACAACGCGCCGCCGCTGCCCAAGCCGGCAAAATTGGTCAATTATCTGTCGTATGCCCGCAACACCAACCAATCGGTCAAGCAATATTTGGGGACGTTTACCGATCTGGACGACGCGGGTATCGATGACGCCGCGTCGGTGATGGGCGTTTACAGCGAACGAAAACGCGAATGCCGGTATCTTGATTACGACGACATTCTGCATGTTTTCGCCACGGCGATTCATCGCGACGCGGCACTGCGAAACAAGATCGCCTCGCGCATGGATCATTTGTTGGTCGACGAAATGCAGGACACCAACCCGCTGCAATGGTTGATCCTGGATGGGCTTCGCGACCCCGCCAAGCTGTTTTGTGTGGGCGACGATGCGCAAAGCATATACGCGTTTCGCGGCGCCGATTTTGAAAACGTGCATCACTTTACCCAGCGGGTCGAAGACAGCACGGTGCTGCGTCTGGAACAAAATTATCGCTCGACGCAGCCGATCCTGGACTTGTCGAACTGGTTGCTGAAACAAAGTGATTTAAAGTACGACAAGAAGCTGGTGTCCTCGCGTGGCGATGGCATCGTTCCCGAGTTGATCGATTTTGATAGCGAATTCGAAGAGGGGGATTGGATCGCCGAGGACATTCGGCAGCGGCACGAAGGCGGCGCGGATTACCGCAAGCACATGATTTTGACACGCACCGCGTATGCGGCGAAAAGCGTCGAAGCGGCATTGATCGAATTGGACATCCCGTACCGATTCGTCGGGGGGACGGCGTTGTTGCGAAGTGCCCATGTCCGCGATTTGTTGGCGGTGCTGCGGGTGGTGACCAATCGCGCCGACGAACTGGCGTGGATTCGTTATTTGACTTTGTGGCCGCGAATCGGCGACAAGACGGCGGCCAAGTTCGTTACTCAGGTCACCCAAGCAGCCAATTTGGCCGAAGCACTCGATTGGCTGCAGTCGCGCACCCAGGACCGTCCCGGCTTGGTCCAAACTCTGCGTCAAACCGATGCCCATCGGGATCGTCCGGCCGCCGCCATCGAAGCCGCCAGCGAGGGACTTAGCGAGATCCTGGAGACGCGGTACGACAATTGGGAAAACCGGAGCCGAGACTTCAAGCTGCTGCAACGTTTGGCTCAATCGCATGAATCGATCGAGTTGTTCATCGAAACGTACACCTTGGACCCCGTCACCGAATCCGAGGTTTCGCATGACGATACCGAAGACATCGTCACGTTGATCACGGTGCACAGCGCCAAGGGTACCGAGGCGCCGGTGTGTTACTTGATTGGCGCGGGAGCCGGCAACTATCCGCATTCGCGGTCGGTCGGTGACCCCAAGGCCGAAGAAGAGGAACGGCGGGTGCTGTACGTCGCGATGACTCGCGCCATGGACGAATTGATTTTGACACGCACTATCCGTGTCCAGGGTGCCTGGGTGCCGCATTGGCATCGCACCGAGGCGGCTGGCGGCGAAACGAGTTACTTTTTGAACAAGGTGCCATCGGAGCTGGTTCGCAGTGATGGCTTTGGTTCAACGGGCGATTTCGATTCACCCATCATTCCGTTCCGGCGGCGCTAGGTTCTTTTCAATTCGCAACAACGTTTGTTGCATGTCGCGAAGGACGGAAACCATTTCAGTTTCCTGGGGGACGGGCGTGGGCGTGCCGGCAATCGCTTGCGGCCGATCATCGTCGGAAACGCGGTCGCGTTGTGCCAGCACTTCGTCGCGAAATTCCCGGGCATTGATGACGCCCTGCAAATTCATCAGCGGCCCCATGCTGGTTTGGCCCGCCGTTTCGACCGTGATGCCTTCCAGGTTCATCAATCGCATCAGTGGCCCTTGGATGAAGCCGACGTCGGTAATCTTTTCCAAGGGAATGGTCTTTTCGACCTTGGTTAGCAAGCCCTTGCGAAGTCGCAATTCGCGACGCCCCAACTCGAGTGAATGCGATGCCAAGTACTTCCGCGTCAGCATGCCGCCAAAGATCAACACGAAGGGAATCGCGACAATGCCGACCACCGTGAAGATGCAAACCAGGTAGGCACTGACCAGCCAGTATTGGCAAACCTTGGGATCAAATTCGGCGATGCGGAGTGTTTCAGCTTGGGCCGGTGGGCTGGTGACGGGATCAGAATCGTTCATCGAATCGGTGCATGTCAAAAGGAGTTGGGGAAGTCATTGGAAACGAGATTTGCGTCACTGAAACAAGGTCGGCTTCACTGAAACGAGGTCGGCTTCACCACGTCGGCGAATCATTCAACAACGCTTCGTATTCGCGGCGAAGTTCTTGCTTCAATTCGGCCGCTTGGGGCAGCGAATCGGCCAGATTCGTCGCTTCGCCGAGGTCGGAGTGGACATCAAAGATTTCGAAGTCCACCAATTTTGCTTGAAGCAGTTTTGCGTGGCCCTTGGGTGTTAGGTTTTGTCGTCGCTCCATCCCGTCGATCCTGGCAAGCACCTTGTAGTGGCCCGAACGCATGGCCACACGACGCTGGTTGAGTGCGTTGTAGTACGCCCATACCAAGGGCTTGCGTCGCGAGAGTTTCTCGCCATCAAGCAATGGTGTGATGTCGACACCGTCCAATTCACGGTCGGGCGGATCGGCGCCGGCCAGTCGGCACAGTGTCGGCATCCAGTCCAAGGCCGAAACGGGGACGCCGATTTGTTGGTTGGAGGCAATCCGCTTGGGCCACGAGACGATGCCGGGGACGCGAAAACCCGCATCAGTGGTGTGCAGCTTCATCCCCCGCAACGGGCCGGGCGAACCATACGATCGATTGGCTCGGACGTATCGCTTCAGCGTTTCCGGGCCATTGTCACTGGTGAAAATCACCAGCGTGTTTTCGCGGCAGTTTCGTTTGTCAAGCGCGTCAATCATGCGACCGACGGCGTCATCCAAATTGGCGACGTTGGCAAAATACTGGGCCTGATCCTCGCCGACGGCCACGTCCCGGTACTGGGCAACCAAAGATTCCGGTGAAGCGACCGGTTCGTGCGGTTCGTGAAAGGGCAGGAACAGAAAAAAGGGTTGCTTTGGATCCACCGAATCCAACCAGCCGATGGCCTCGTCGACTACCAGTTGGCAACTGAATCCCTCCAGTTCACCCAGTTCTTGGCCATTGCGAACGAAGTTGCGTGGATTCCGATGCGACGGCGAAGCGTTGTTTTGGGTCGCCATCCAATGATCGAATCCAAAGTCACCCGGTTGGGGTTGGGCGGGTTGATTGAATCGACTGTTGCAGTGCCATTTACCGGCCATCGCGGTTTGGTAGCCGGCAGCTTTGAGCCGATCGGCCAGCGTCGTTTCCTGGTCCCGCATGTGAACCTTTTCACGCGCGTCCGGACGCGGTCCCGATTCGGCCGCCGGGATCCAGTCATAGACGCCGGCGCGATTGGGGCTGCGTCCGGTCAACAATCCGACTCGCGAGGGCGAACAAACCGGTGCCGCCGAATAACACGCACTCAGCCGCATGCCCGACTTCGCTAGCGCATCCAGATGCGGGGTGGCGATGTGCGGGTGTCCGTAGCAACCCAGGTCGCCGTATCCGAGATCGTCGCACAGGATCA
>JBCCRW010000099.1:0-15812 GCA_039201055.1 Planctomycetota bacterium
GATCCGTGACGGGATGGCTTGGCTGAGTCAGGCCCAAAATGACGACGGAGGTTTCGGGGACACGGACCTGAGCCACAGCAACATCGCGACCAGCTACCTGGTGCTGGCGGCCCATTCGCTGGCGCAAGAAACCGTTGGCCCAATCGAGATTGATGAAACAACAACTCGTGACTCCGAATCGAATCCGGACGCTGCAGCGCGGCGGGGTTTGCACGATTCCACTGGCAAGTTAGCCGTTGATCGTCTTCAGCGATACATCGAAACGGTTGGCGGCCAAGCTGCGCTCACCAAACGCTACGGCAAGGACAAAACCTTCGTCGTTCCCATTCGCACCACCTTGGCGATCGCGGGCAGGCTGCCGTGGCGGGAAGTTTCGCAATTGCCGTTTGAATTGGCGGCAGTGCCCGCGTCTTGGTATCGCTTGGTTCGCATGCCGGTGGTCAGTTATGCGATACCGGCGTTGGTTGCGATCGGTTGGGTTCGACATTGCAAAGCCCCCACGTTCTTTCTTCCGTGGCGATGGCTTCGCAGCTGCGTCAAACGCCGCGTGCTCGGCGTGCTGCGATTCATGCAACCGGCCAGCGGCGGATACCTGGAAGCAACGCCGCTAACATCTTTCGTGCTGATGTCCTTGGCCGAAGCGGACCTTGCCCAACACGCGGTTGCCAAATCGGCGATTCAGTTTCTTCTTGATTCGGCTTTGGACGATGGTTCTTGGCCCATCGATACCGACCTGGCGACTTGGGTGACATCGCTGGCGGTCGAAGCGCTGGCAGCTGATCCCGATGACAACGGGCTCTGGTGTAACGAGAAGCTCGTCGATTGGCACCTGAATTGTCAACACGTTCAACCGCATCCGCTTTCGGGGGCTCGGCCCGGTGGTTGGGGTTGGACCGATTTGAGTGGTGCGGTTCCAGACGGCGACGACACGCCGGCGGCAATCATCGCCGCGGCGGTCTTTCAAAAGCACATGCCCGGCAAATCGAAAGCCTTGGCGGCGGCCACCGATCGCGGCTTGCAGTGGCTGGCGAAGCTGCAAAACCGCGATGGCGGATATCCGACGTTTTGCCGCGGTTGGGGGCGGCTGCCCTTTGATCGAAGCAGCGTCGATTTGACGGCCCACGCGATGCGGGCTCAAAGATCCGCAGGCGGTACTGGCGACGCGATGCGGCGTGGCGACGGGAGCATCGACAAGTCAGCGATCCGCTATCTGCAGAAGCAGCAAGCCGGCGACGGCAGTTTTTTGCCGCTGTGGTTCGGCAATCAGGATGGCCACGATGACGAAAACCCCATTTATGGCACTTCGCGGGTTTTGATGGCGGCGGAGGATTTGCCCGAGGATTTGGTAGACCGTGCGACGTCGTTTTTGCTGAACCAGCAAAACGCCGATGGCGGTTGGGGCGGCGGGCCGTCGGTGACACGGTATCACCAGCGGCTTGATGATGAGATCGCCAGTGCGACAAACACGGCTTTAAATAACTCGACAAACAACTCAAAAAGCAATCATCCGATCGTTTCGACCATCGAAGAAACCGCTTTGGCGATCGAGGCGCTGGCTCATGTCGCGCGATTGCGTGGCGGCCATCAGCAGATTTTCCGTTCGAAATCCGCCAATTCCGCATCCACAGGCGCCGCAACGACGAACCGGCTCCCGGCGGCTATAATCTCGGGCGTTGGTTTCCTGGATCGCATGGTCGAATTGGAACGTCATCGGCTGGCTTGGCCCATTGGCTTCTATTTCGCCAAGCTTTGGTACCACGAACGGCTGTATCCCTTGCTGTTTGCAACTCGTGCCCTGGGCGAGGTGCTGCGGTGGACGGGTGGCCGAGACCGCGATTAGACGTTTGCAGCCCGCATTCCCGCCACCACACGAACTCTTCTACGGAACCACGCATTGTCCACCGCCCCAAGTGTTTCGACGGATGATGTTTCGACGGACAGCCCGGTTGTTGGCGGAACCAATCGGCGTCGCACCAGCCACCTCAAGGACGTTCCCGAAACACTCGCAATGCGAGAATCCCTGCGGGAGCGGTGTCGTGACGTCGCCAGAAAACTGGATCGTGACGTCCCGCTGAACAAGGACCAGATGGAGGCAGTGGCCCGCGAATTGCTCCGCGAAGCCGATTTGCCCGAGGGCCTGTTGGGATGGACAATGGTGATGCTCAGCAGCGAATTTTGGCAACCCTCGCTGGCCGCGGTCCCGCCATCGCGGCGATTGTTTTTGCTGCCCCACTGCCTGAAACACGCCGACGGTTGCCCGGCCGAATACGACCAATTTGGTTTGAATTGCAAAGAGTGCGGTGCCTGCAGCATCGCCGATTATCGCGGCATGGCCGAAGAAATGGGCTACCGTGTGTTGGTCGCCGAAGGTTCCCCCGTGGTGATGAAGATCATCGTCGGCGGCTATGTCGATGCGGTGATCGGGGTCGCCTGTTTGAACGTGCTTGAAAAGGCAATCGACAAGGTGCTGCTGGCGGGCATCCCGTGTATGGCGGTGCCGCTTCTGTCGTCCGATTGCCGCAACACCAAGGTTGATCCCGAATGGGTCAACGAGATGATTCGGACGCCCTATGAACCGGCCGGCGAATCGACTCGCACCTACGTGCATTTGATGCGGGGTGCCGAGCGACTTTTTGAACCCGAGTCGCTGGCCAAAATCGCTCCGCCGCTGCGTTGCGACCCAAGCGACTTGACCGGACTGGTTGCATCGTCAAACCAAACAACCGCTGCACAGTCAGACACGGCACAATCAGACACGATTCCAGAGACCGTAACCCTTCAAACGCCCGCTGCTTCCCGACCCCATCTGGGAAGTGACCCGATCGCGGATACCGAAAAGCTCGCTTACGATTTTTTGATGCGGGGCGGAAAGCACTCGCGGCCGTTTATCACGCTTGCCGCCTACGACGCGATGAAGGGCGGCGACGCGACGACGGCACAGGGAGCCGGCCAGGTCGAATCGCTGCCGCCCATGGTGCGTCGCGCCGCCGCCTGCATCGAGACCTTTCACAAAGCGTCGTTGGTTCACGACGACATTGAAGACGACGACGCGGCACGTTACGGTCGCGAATCGATTCATCGACAATTCGGCGTGCCCACCGCGATCAACGTGGGCGATTATTTGATCGGACTGGGCTATCGACTGCTCAGCCGTTTCGATGACGACGACCAAACCGATCCCTTGGCCCGGCTGCGGATATTGGATGACCTGGCCGACGCGCACATGCGTTTGTCCGAAGGCCAGGGTGCCGAACTGCTTTGGCGGGACGGCGACAATCGGGAATTGACGCCACTGGATGCGCTGAAGATTTACGCGTTGAAAACATCGCCGGCATTCGAAGCGGCTTTGCTAGCCGGTTTGCACCTGGGTGGCGATGCGACGCCCTATCGCGATGCCGTCCGAACATTCAGCCGCAATGTGGGTGTCGCCTTCCAAATCTTGAACGACATCAAAGACTTTTTTGGCGACGAAGCCAATAAGGGCGAAGCGGCAAGCGACCTGCTTGGCGGGCGGCCGACGCTGCTTTGGGCCATTGCCTTGAAATCGCTGTCCGGCGGCGATCGCGAATCTCTGCTCAGCCTGGTCGATGCGACACAAACACGTTCGCCAATGCAAACGATCCAGCAGGGACGCGAACTCTATCGGCGTGGTTCCGTGATCGATACCGCCATGCGATTGGTCGACAAGCACCAGGATCGCGCCGAAGCGGTGGCGGATGGCATCGACAATTCGGAATTACGAAGATTGTTGTACTTTTTGATCGATACCGTTCTGGAGCGGCCGGAGATTCCCTCGCCGCCCGTTGTTCAGCTTTCCGTCTGACGTCGTCTGGCTTGCGATCCCGCGTCGTCGTCAGCCTCCACTTCAATGCCCGATTTTCATCGCCATGCCCCACGATCTGGCATCCCATCCGGTGGACCTGGACCAACTGATTGGAACGTTTTACCGGGATTCGAAACGCGACGGCGGGCCACTGGGGCGATTCACGCTGGTCGACGATATCGCGGCCACAGCCGGTTCGCTGCTGAATCATCAACACCACATGACCGTGACCGTCGAAAAGCACTACGGTTGCCCGGTCGATGTCGTGGTCCATCGCTACGACCAGGTTGATGGTCGCTACGTTCGCGAGATCACCCTGGTCGAGCAATGCAACGGCAAGCCGGTGCAATATGGCATCGTGCGTTTGGATCCGGGGGCACTCGATCCGCCGGTCTGGCGAAAAATCGAAAGCCGCCAAATTCCGCTGGGACGCGTCTTGATTGATCACGACGTGTTGCGGGAAGTCGAACTCAAGCAGCTTTGGCGGATCGAGTCGGGACCGGCGCTTGCCGATTACCTGAACATCGACGACCGGACGATTGTCTATGGCCGCACGGCGCTGATTCGCTGCGATCGGCAACCAGCCATCGAGCTGCTTGAAATCATCGCGCCGGTTTAAGTCCTGCGAAACAAGCCCCCGGGATCGCGCACGAAAAAAGGCGAGGCCAACTCCGAAGAGCCGACCCCGCCTCGCACGGGGGGACGCTTGATATCTGGGTAGTCAATCAAGTTGTCGAAAGCGTTTGTTCCCGCCGACGTCTTTACAATAGTCCGACTCTGACGGAAGCCCGCGACTGCATGAGTGGATCCGCCGAATTGGCTTCCATTCGTGTTGCCGGCGGATTGGGTTTAACGTTCGCAGCGATGGTGCGGATTGCGTCGGTCGTCCGGCCTGCCTTACGCCCGCTCTTCACTGTTTTGCCCCATCAACATCGTGATGAAGTACAGCAATTGCATGACTGCTTGCAGCGTTGCCGCGACATAGGTGAGTGCGGCGGCACCCAGGACCTTACCGACCAGGCGGTCCTCGCGTGCATCGACGATCCCCAGGCTAAGCAAATGGTTCCGAGCGCGACGGCTGGCGTCGAATTCAACCGGCAAGTTCACCAGCTGAAAAAACACAAAGGCACTGAACGCGATCACGCCCAGCCATGCCAGCGCCGTGCTTTGCAGCAACACGCCGACCATAATCATCACGCCACCGATGCCCGATCCAAAGCTGGCGGTGGGCACCGCCAAATTTCGAATCACCAGCGGCGCGTAATTTTTGGCGTCTTGAAACGCGTGGCCCGCCTCGTGACAGGCAATCCCGACGGCCGCGATCGAGCGCTCATGGAATACGCCCGGCGACAGCCGCACGACCTTGGCGCCCGGATCGTAGTGGTCGCTCATGACCCCTGGAGTGGTTTCGATGCGAATATGACCCAATCCCGCACCGTCAAGCATCCGACGAGCCGCTTCAAAGCCCGTCATCCGGGCCGGCACACGGCTCATCTCGTTGTAGGTGGAATGGATTTTTGATTGTGCGTACAACGCCAGCAACAGCGGCGGCACAATGAACAACAGATAGACCAACATCGCAAACTTGCTCCGGCAAAGGGAACGGAAAAGTCGCCGAAAGTCACTCTGCGGAACTGGCAGAATTTTCGGCGCCGGGTCAAGAATGCAACTGGCGTGCCGAATTTGCTCACCGCGATTTGGTTCAAGCGGCCAAGATTGTTCTGGTTTCAATCAAACAGCCCGGGCTGTTTTGCGGGCGGGGACAGCCGCGGGACATCCCAATCGCCGGAATCCGAAACCTTCGCAATGTGCTGGACCAAACGCCACGCCAGTTCCGGGGCGAAACGATCGTCGGGCGCGTGCGTAAAGAAAATGGGTTGCAAGCCGGCATCGATCCACTTCGCCAACACGTCCGCCCACTGCCGCAGAAACGGGTCGACCTTTTCAATTTGGTTGCGTCCCACCATGCGCACCATCGGCCGACCCGCCGTGACGGTTTCGCGATACGGCGTTTTCGGCTTGCGGGTTTGCGAAACCGCTTCGATGGGGTCGTCGGGCGGCGCCTGGTACAGCGGCCGGCTGTCAAACAGCACTTTGTCGATGTTTCGGTTTCGCAAACCATCATCCAAACGGTTTTCGTTGGCACCGCGATCGAACCAATCGTGATGCCGGACTTCGACGGCCAGCGGGAAATCCGTGGGCCATTGGTCCAAAAAGCTTTGCAGTTCGTCAAAGCGATCGGGCGCAAAAGACGGCGGCAATTGCAGGAACGCTGGCCCCAGCCGATCTGCCTTTGCAAGCACGGCCAAGCCCGCCAAAAACCGCCCGTAATCATCTTGTCGCCCGGCATCCGAAGGCGCCGCGTTGTGCGAAACCGAGCGAGGAACTTTCAGACAAAACTCGAAGCCCGGCATGCTCTGGTCCGCCCAACGCTCGAACGATTCCACCGCCGGCACACCATAAAACGTGCTATTGCCCTCGGCCGTCGGAAACGCGCGGCTGTACCAACGCAGAAAATCGCGACGCGGCGTGCGGGCGGGATAAACCAGGTCGCCCCAGGCATCACACGCCCACACCGGAGCCCCCACGGCAACTGGCCAACGAGGCGACGAATCGATCGGTTTGCGCATCAAGTTGGCAAAACCCCTTCCGAATCAGACATGCGATTTTTAGACTCTGCAACTTGATTGTTTGTCGCTCACCTGCAAAGCCATGTCGACCGCCCATCCCACTCGCCCTGATGAAGCCAATGCTGCCGCCACAGGTGACGGCGGGTCAAGCGAGCTGACGCGGCAGAAGATCGTCGTGCTCGACTTTGGTTCGCAGTACGCCCAGTTGATTGCTCGGCGAGTCCGCGAGCAACACGTTTATTGTCAAATCCTACGGCACGACATCACCGCCGACCGCCTACGCGAACTCGCACCCCGCGGCATCATCCTTTCCGGCGGTCCGGCCAGCGTCTACGCCGACGACGCGCCGCAATGCGACCCGGCCATTTTTCAATTGGGCATTCCCGTGCTGGGCATTTGCTACGGCATGCAATTGACCTGCAAGGCGCTCGGCGGCAAGGTCGACCACACTGACACGCGGGAATACGGACCGGCAACGTGCACGCTGCTTGACGACGAAAAACTGGGTTCCCAGGAAGCGTGGTTCAAAGGTTTGCCCGAAACGATCGATGTTTGGATGAGCCACGGGGATCAGGTCAGCGAAATCAGCGAGGACTTTATTTCGCTCGCTCACACACCCACCTGCCCGCACGCGGCGGTTCGCCATCGTGATCTGCCGGTTTACGGTTTGCAGTTCCACCCCGAGGTCACGCACACGCCGATGGGCGGCATGTTGCTGGAAAATTTTGTGGCGACAATTTGTGATTGCCAGCCGACGTGGCACCTTTCGGATTTCGCCAACCAGGCAATCGAATCGATTCGTCAGCGGGTTGGCGACAAACGGGTCATTTGCGGTTTGTCCGGCGGCGTCGACAGCAGCGTCGTTGCGGCGCTGCTTTACCGGGCGATCGGATCACAACTTTCTTGCATCTTGGTCGACAACGGTCTGCTTCGAAAAAACGAACGCGAGTTGGTCGTTCGCGAATTTGGCGATCACTTCAAAACCGATTTGCATGTTGTCGATGGCAAGGAACGCTTCCTGGCATCGCTTGCCGGCGTTACCGAACCCCAGGAGAAGCGTCGGCGAATCGGCAACGACTTTATTGAATGCTTCAAAGCCGAAGCCGAAACGATCGCTGACGCTCAATTTTTGGCCCAGGGAACGTTGTATCCCGACGTGATCGAAAGCGGCGCCGATCCCGATGGCCCGGCGGCCACGATCAAACTGCATCACAACGTCGGCGGTTTGCCCGAGGAACTCGGGTTTGAATTGATCGAACCGCTACGCGATTTGTTCAAGGACGAAGTCCGACGCTTGGGTTTGGAATTGGGATTGCCCGATTCACTGGTGTGGCGACACCCGTTTCCCGGTCCCGGTTTGGCCGTGCGTTGTTTGGGTGAAGTCACCGAAGAAAAATTGATCATGTTGCGCGCCGCCGACGCGATCGTGGTGGCCGAAATCGAAGCGGCCGGTTTGTACCGCGATACCAGCCAATCATTTGCCGTGTTACTTCCCGTGCAAAGCGTCGGCGTCATGGGTGACGCACGAACCTACGACCGCGCGATCGCCATTCGCAGTGTCGACACCAGCGATTTCATGACCGCCGATTGGAGTCGCCTGCCGTACGATTTACTCGCCCGTATTTCGTCGCGTGTCATCAACGAAGTCGAAGGCGTCAATCGAGTCGTCTACGACATCAGTAGCAAACCGCCCGCCACGATCGAATGGGAATAACCTCCCGCGGAGCATTCAACGCATGAGCCGACAATACATTTACCAAGTCGAAAACTTGACCAAGAAGCACGGTCCCAAGGCCGTGTTGGATGACATTTGGCTGGCGTTTTACCCCGGTGCAAAGATTGGTGTGCTGGGGCCCAACGGCGCCGGCAAGTCCACGCTGATGCGGATCATGGCCGGCATGGACAACGACTTCGAAGGCACCGCGCGGCTGGCCAAAGGCTTTACCGCCGGCTATCTGCCCCAGGAACCGCCACTGGATGAAACCAAGACGGTCTTTGAAAACGTCCAAATTGCCGTCGCCGAACGACAACAGGTTCTCGATCGCTACAACGAAATCGGCACGCTTCTGGGCGAAGTGACCGATGATGGCGAAATGCAAAAGCTGTGCGATGAAATGGCCAAGCTGCAGGACGTCATCGATGCCGGAAATTTATGGGAACTTGATCGCCAAGTCGAAACGTCGATGGCGGTGATGAATTTGCCGCCCCGCGACGCCGACGTTTCCAAATTGTCCGGTGGCGAAAAACGCCGCATCGCGTTGTGCCAATTGTTGATTCGCCAGCCGGATTTGTTGCTCTTGGACGAACCGACCAACCACTTGGACGCCGAAAGCGTCTCGTGGTTGGAACAACATCTTGCCAAATACCCGGGAACGGTCGTCGCCGTGACGCACGACCGATACTTCTTGGACAATGTCGCCCAGTGGATTTTGGAAATCGATCGCGGCAAGGGTTTGCCCTTCGAGGGCAATTACACGGCGTGGTTGGAGGCCCGGCAAAAGCGAATGCAAATCGAACAACGCCAAGTGCGCGCTCGTGAAAAGACACTGGCACGTGAATTGGAATGGATTCGCATGAGTCCCAAGGCACGCCAAAGCAAAAGCAAGGCGCGAATTTCCGCCTACGAAAAGTTGGCCGCCGAAAGCTTTGATGATCGGCCCGACGAATTGGAAATTCAAATTCCGCCCGGTCAACATCTGGGGGACTTGGTCATCGAAGCGAAGAATTTGCACAAGGCCTTCGGCGAAAAAGTGCTGATCGATGATTTGTCATTCCGGCTGCCCGCCGGCGGCATCGTCGGCGTCATCGGGCCCAACGGCGCCGGCAAAACGACTTTGTTCCGCATGTTGACCGGCCAGGACACACCCGACCGCGGCGACATTCGCATGGGGGAAACGGTCGACCTGGGTTACGTCGATCAAAGTCGCGATTCCCTGGATCCCGATGCAACGGTGTTCCAGGAAATCAGCGGCGGACACGAAAGCTTTGATATGGGCGGCCGCACGATGAACGCGCGAGCGTATGTGTCGCGATTCAATTTCAAAGGCCAAGACCAAGAAAAAAAGGTTGGCACGTTGTCCGGCGGGGAACGCAACCGCGTGCATTTGGCGAAACTGCTGCGCAAGGGATGCAACGTGTTGCTGTTGGACGAACCGACCAACGATTTGGATGTCGACACGCTGCGCGCGCTGGAGGAGGCGATTGCCAACTTCGCCGGATGCGTGGTTGTGACCAGTCACGATCGCTGGTTTCTGGATCGCTTGGCAACGCACATCCTGGCCTTCGAAGGCAATGGAAAACTCACCTGGTGCGAGGGCAACTTCGACACCTATGAAAGGAACCTTCGCGAGCGGATGGGACTGGACCCGGACGATGACGCGTCCACCCGTGCCGCCCGCTACAAGTCGATTCACGCGACTTAAATCATCTTCGTGGGTCCATTGGAAACAACGCCCACGTCGATGATGAAATGACCTTGGCAATTCGTTACCGGAAAACCCTTTCGGTGCGACCGGGGCAAACGTGAAAACGGTGCACTGGCGGCGGGCCACGACGGCAAGCTTCACAGTGTTCCGGTCACCCCGAGTGACGAAAACGTGGTCACTATTTTTGTCTCATTCATCTACTAATTTTATGGCAATCGTTCGCGTCGGAACCAACGACAAATACTCTTCCGGTTGGGAGGCCGCTTTTGGCAGCGGAACTCAGAAACGGTCCACCAAGAAGAAAAAGTCGACCAAGAAAAAGGCGACCAAAAAGAAAGCACCCAGCGTCGTGAAAAAGGCGACCAAGAAAAAGACAAAGGTGGCGGCGAAACCCAAAACGGCCAAGCCGGCCGTCGGCAAAAAGAAGGTCACAAAAAAGAAGACGACCAAAAAGAAGGGCACCAAAAAGAAGTCGAAACGCTAAGCCGCCCGCACTCCATCATCCCCCGCCTTCATCCCCACCCATGTCCAACGCTCCGCCCCCCAAGTCGCTCGACGATGCGTTGCGGCGTTTGGCCGGGTATCTGAACTTCTCAGATGGCCGCACCGATGCGGCCACCTTGCGGGCGTGGAACGATGTCTACGCGGTCGCCTGTAACGGCGACCCGCTGTCGGGGATGCCCGCATGGTTGGTCGTGCATTCGTGGCTGGGTTCCACATTGGCCGATTTGGCCGCCACGGAATCCGCATTCGCGAACATCGACACGGCGTTGCGGGTGATGGAATTGACGTGGAGCAAATTGCTGCCCTCGTACCTGGATTTTCATCGCGACCTGTTGTTCCACCAGCAGCCCGAATTGGTGTTCAACGGGTTCTTTTTGGGTAAAGCCGCCGCCGCAATCCTGGCCGTCGGCGATCGTGGTGATGAAGCAAGTGTTGCCGCCGCAATTGACCGGATGGATGATTACGTCGGCTATCGGCCCGTGGCGGTTTTGGAGGGCCACGACGGTCAACCCTACCGCAACGAATCGATCTGTCCGGTGCCCTTGTATGTCAAAGGCGTCGGGCTGAGCGCGGGGCCCTATCGACGCTTGTTGGAATTGGCACTGGATGCACTGCGGGATACGGATCCCGACATCCTGCACGCGGCCTGTTTCGATCTCGAACGACTCGATGAAATCGGCATGGACACCCGTGCTTATGACTTCGACCATCCGGTCAATCGACGCCCCAATTATCACTTTGGCGGTTGGGACCCGCGGCGTGTTGATGACCAGGGATACTTCACACGATTTGTCGTCCGTCAGGTCACACTGGATTCACTGCTGAGTCGTTTGGCCGACGATCCGATCGATCCCGAAGAAGGCATGGTCGAAGCCGCGTTGGTGCTGGGCGGTACGATCCTGATGGCATCGGGGATTTCGGGCTGGGGGCCGGCCGCCTACGACAGTACGGTGACGTTGGGTTCGCTGATGAAACCCATCGCCGGGTACCGCGACGCTTACTACGCCGACCGTTTGCAAAAGGTCACCGGCGCCCATGGCCGGCGACTGGCCCAGGAAGCCCGCCAGCGACACCAGCCGTTCGGCGGAGTTCGGCAGCATTTGAACGCGACGCTGGCGCGACGCCGAGCGGCACAATTGCAACACGTGCAATTGGCGCGGCTGTACGCGCGGATGGGATTCCCCGACGCGGCCAAGAAACAGGCCGATGAAGTTGCCGCCGTCTCGGCACGGATGATGTGCCGCATCGACTGTTTGTTGACACTGGGTTTGCGGGCGCTCCGCGGCGACCGCTGGCGAGAGGCTGCCGAGGTTCCGCGACAGGCGTTTGAATTGATCCATCGCGCGATCCACTGCGGCGCGCTCGTGGACCCTTGGAACATGTTGGGCTTTGGCGGAAATTTCCCGCTCTATCCAGGTCCCGAAAGCTCTGTCCACGATTCTCGCGTGGACGATTTGTTGTACTTGGTCGAACAACTTTTTGGCTTCGTCGCGCGGGTTTGGAGCGAAGCGGCCGCTCGTGACGACGCCGAAATTTACGACGCGATGGAAGCCGCGTATCGCGACATCGCCGATTGGTGGCGAAGCTTCGCCGCGCACACGGTCGATTCCATCGAAGCGACCGATCCGCTGGAATCGTATGATTCGGCCAAATTGGTCGCCCGCGCGCTCCGCTATTGGCATCGCGGCGGTGCCGAATCGGGCGACATCAAATTTTGGGCCGGTCACGCCGAATGGTTCGATTCACCGCGTGCATACGCGTTGGTGATTTCGGCGTTGCTGCAACGCGGCGACGAAGTCGCGTCGATGGCACTGCTGGTTCATTGGATGAACGCGGCGGATCGCGTCGGCCTGCGCAGCGGCGGCAGTTCGCTGCCCCGGCTAAGCGAACGATGGTTGCTACGCGTCCGTTCGGCGGAAAATTCGGATCCTCAAAAACGCTGGGAAACATCCCGTCGCTTCTTCGATTACCTGGAAGCCAACGCGGAAGAATTTTGGGAAGCGCCGCGATTCCAAATCGGCGAAGGACAACAGGAACCATCGCCCGGTGAAGAATGGGAGGACTTGATCGAGGCCGTCGACCAGGATGACGTGTTCAGCGCGGCGTACGAGAACATGTCGTACCGCGACACCACCGATGATGGCTTCGACGGCAGCGTGTTTGATGGCGGCGGCGGCACCGAGGGCAGCCGCGACGAATTAGAAGCCGAATCGAAACGCTTGGTCGAACATTTAAGCTTCCTGCAATCGCTCGCGCGAATGTGGTCGGTGGCGTCGGACATCGCCGTTTCCAATTCGCAAGATTCACCCGGCACACTTGAACTTTCCGCCGCGCAGCGAGAAGACCGACTGGCAACGCTGCGAAACTGGGCCGCCCGCGCCCGTTCGAATCGGATCGGATTGCTGTCGCTCTTGGATGCGATTTCCAAATACCCAATCGACGCGGGCGGCGCCGATAAAGAATCCATGCGTTCGTACGATCGCATGCGAGTCTTGCGCGATTCCCTGATGGAACGCGTGATCGGCACGGCGGTGGAAATGGCTGATGCGCGACGGCTGGTTTGCGCAGCAATGTGGGCGCTAACGGCCGCCGATCGCCGCGAGACACCGACCTCCGAATCGCCGCTGCCGACCCACGATCCGCTGGGCGACGACCCTTCGATGAAAGCCGATGACGCGTCGGCGGTTCAATTGCTGGGCGGTCTGGTCGCGGGCGACCGCGAATCGGTTTCCAAAACCTTCCCCGCCTTGGTCGAAGCAACGCTGCCGCGAAACTTGCTGTACATCCCGCTCTCACGCGGTGGCGACCCGGTGAAGATCTTTGTCGCCCGGCTGCGACAACGATTGTTCCAACATTTGCTGCACTGGTTGCCCCGTCGCGGACTGGTCGCCGAGGCCTGCCGCTTGATCGAGGTGGCTCGGCAGATGGAGCAGAACAATCCCATCGGCGCCGGCGCGGTGACCGAATTTGACGCCATGTTCCGTGCCGGTTTTCAATCCTTGGTCGAGTCGCTGGTCGAATCGATGGCATGCATACCCGCCGATGCACCGGAGCTTGACGAGCAATCCAAAGACGATTTCGAAGGTGAACCGGATGTGTCACCTGAGGGCTTTGGGCATTCACCGTCGGCGATCGTGATCGAGGCTTCCCGGGACCCCGAGGGCGCGTCCGCCGAGCGTTTGATCCCACTGCTGGAACAATTGACCGAGGTGACGCTGGGTTCGTGGCTGGCACACAGTCAAACGTTGCGACTGAGTCCGCTGGAGTCGGTGACGGATCGCAAAAACTGGGTCGGTCTTTGTGAATTTTGCAAAAAATACGGCGACCCGATTTTTACGCAAACGTTTTTGCAGCTGGGCAATATCCGTGCGATCTTGCATCAAGGTGTCTTTGATTGGCTGCGTCGGGTTGTGGACGAGGGTGATCCGGCTTGGGCCGACACCGCGTTGGTCGCGGATTTGGACACCGGGAAATTATCGCTGGCCGATGCGGAACGCTGGATCACGCTGGTCTACGAATCGCTGATCGATCATCACGCCGAATACCTGGATTACAATAGCACGACGACGCAAAGCGATCGTGGCGAGTTGATTTACACGTTCTTGGATTTTCTTCGATTGCGCGTCAAATACGATCGCATCGCCTGGAATTTGCGACCGGTGATGTGGGCACACGAGGTGCTGGTCCAACGGGGTTGGGATCGTGCCGCAATGATGTGGCGTCGGTCGCTTAGCGAACGGATCGGTAAAGAATCCGAAATTTATGTGCAAAAGCTGGGCGAACTTCAAAAGCGATACGCGATGCGGATGCCGACGGTCGCCGATCGGATTCTCGAACGCTTTTTGCAGCCGATGACCATCGATCGGATGCGGGCATTGGTCGGTCCGGCGATGCGCGACGCGGAAGCGGGCCGCGAAAGCCGCTCGTTCTTCCTGCTCGAACAAGAAGCCGAATTGCTGACACGGAATCCCGTCGGCGTTGGGCTGGATGTTCCGCAGTGGCTGGATTCACTCGAAGAGGAGGTCGAGAAAATTGCGAAGGCGAAGGTGGGCAGCGAAATTGATCCCGGTGATTTGGTGCAAATCCCCATTTCAAAATTGGACGTCGATCGCTGGAGCGATCAACTTTCCATCGCCAAACGCCAAGGACGCAGGCTGCCGCATATGCGAGGCGACGGATGATTGACGAAGTGTCGGTGAATCAAACCAGCACCTTGGGCTGGGACTTCGAAACCGATGTTCAACAAATCGAACAAGCGGGCTTTCAGGGCATCGGCGTCTTTCGACGAAAGCTGGAAGATGTCGAACTGCAAAACGCCGCGGTCTGCCTGCAAAATTCCGGGCTGGGCGTATCGTCACTCGGCTGGATTGGCGGCTTCACCGGCAGCGACGGCCTGCGTTACGAAGACGCCTACAACACCGCCATCGACGGCATCAACGAAGCGGCGGTTTTGGGCACGCAAATCTTGACCGTGATCGCCGGTGGCCTGAACAACCACATCCGCACGCACGCCAAGCGAACACTGATCCAGGCCCTGAAACAATTGGGCATGATCGCTTCGGACCAGGGCATCAACGTGGCCCTGGAACCCATTCATCCCGGCTGCGGCGAGGAATGGTCCTTTGTGCACGACCTCAAATCGGCACTGGAAATCATCGAACAAGTCGACCATCCCTCGGTCGGTCTGGTTTGTGATCTGTACCACGTCGGGTTACAGGACGACCAAGTCGAGTGGTTCCCCGAGGCGACGCCGCACATCCAATTGGTGCAAATTGGCGATGGTCATGGCAGCCCGATGGGCGAAATGAACCGCTGCCTGCTGGGCGATGGCATCATTCCGATCCCGCGTTTAATTGAAGCGTTGGTGGGATGCGGTTACCGCGGCCCGTTTGAATTGGAATTGGTCGGCGAGGAATTGGAACGCTACGATCGCCGCCGAGTGCTCGATCACGCCCGCGAATACTTGGACCGGCACTTTTCGTAAGTGTGACCGGCCTTTTTGAGTTTTTGTATTCCATCGGCGGCTGCCGATGGCTCGATCCTATCGCCACTTCGTGGCTGGAGGTTGGTCCAGGAGAGGATGTCTTGGCAGTCGGTATTCGGCAGGGAAATGGACGTCAGAAAAATGAAGAGCAACGCGATGCTCTGTCACCAATCCACAGTCCCCAATCCACATTCGTTTTACCCGTGGGGTCGCTTACAGCTCCGCCAGCGGCTCAATTGCAAACCATTTGCACGGGTGAGCCGTGACTGGAGCCTCAAGCGACGGGCCGGGTACCATGCGCGGGACCTGGTGCATTCGGGTTACCCGTGGAGTCGCTTAAAGCTCCGCCAGCGGCTCAATTGCAAACCATTGCACGGGTGAGCCGTGACTGGAGCCTCAAGCGACGGGCCGGGTACCGTCCGCGCGGCCTTGTGCATTCGTGTTAC
>JBCCRW010000100.1:0-15783 GCA_039201055.1 Planctomycetota bacterium
ACAGGTCGCGACCGCGTTGCTGGGGAAACCCTATGTGCAGCAAATTGACCCCGGTTTGATTTATCGCTCGCTGGGCGATCGGCAGTTGGCACTGGGGCAAATTCGACTTGCCGAAGTTTCCTATCTTCGCGCTTTTCGCCTCAGCCCGGGGGTTTCGTCGGTCTACGATGGATTGGCCAACGTCGCTCGGGCCAACGGAAACGACGACGAGGCAGAGGAGCTGCAACAATACGCAACCCAACTTCGTTCCTTGACAAATGCTCCATTTGAGGGATAAGGTCTTCTCGGAGGTACTCTGAAATGTTGACCCGAGGAATTTTGAGTTTGATGCTTCTGTTGGTGGCGTTCGGTGACGTCGCCATTGCGGAAGACCCGGCGATTCGATTCCTGCGAGAGGCTCGTAACCGGGCGGAATATTGGGCCGCGCGGGGGTTCCAGTTTGACCCGACCGTGGAAACTCCGGATTCGATGGACCGCAAGGTCGCCGCGGTCAAGCGGGCCAAGTTCTGGAAAGAGACGCACAACATCCAGTTTGATCCTCGGGTGCTGCAAGCCGGAACGATGGATCGCCAGGGCTCGGCGATCTTGCGGGCGAAATACTGGAAAAAGTGGGGTATCGATTTCGACCCCCGGCTGATAACCGCCGAACAAATGGATCGCGCCGCGTTGCAGCTTCAAGGCGTCAGAGAAAAGATCGCCGCCGCAAAACGCGACTCAGGTAAGGAGCCCGCAATCATTGTCAACGGATCGGCCCTGCCCGCGGGATCGGGGGCGACCCCACCGGCGCCGCCTCGTCAAGTTCGAACCCCGATCGGCCAGGCAATTCCATTTGCCGTGCAACCGTTGAATCGTGGCGGCGGACTTGGCATGGGTGGATTGGGCGGACTTGGCATGGGTGGATTGGGCGGCGGTTTGGGCGGCTTTGGCGGTGGCGGTTTTGGTGGAAATCGCTTCGGCGGCAATGGCTTTGGTGGCGGCGGTGCTGGACGTTCCCGCAGCACTTCGATCGGACGTGCGTTCCCGCCTGGTGTTGACCCGGACGATGTGTTCGAGCAACTCAGCCGCCAATAGTTATGGAGTAGCCGCTGTTCGCCAGACCGTAGCCGTCGTTCGCCAGAACACGGTTCTGTAGCCGCTGTTCGCCAGAACACGGAGGCGCCTTGATATCGTCCGGCTTCTGGCGAAGCTCGGCTACGTTTCTAGAACACGGCGGCGCCTCGATATCGTCCGGCTTCTGGCGAAGCTCGGCTATGTTTCGAGGAGCTCGGCTACATGCGGACATGCCTCAATAGAAACGCGCTCGTTGCACTTGACAGTGGTTAGTCGAGGGCTATCTTCACGGGTGCTATTGAGATTCGGTCTCAGTCGGCGAAGCGGATCTCCGAGCCAGCCAAAGTAAAGTAGCCAGCCATCGACGCTTCGATCCAATCGGCGTCACCGCCGACCGGGTTTTCTTGGTTTGCTAGCGAATGTGAGGTTTCGGTATGGCGGCTTCGGCCAGGCGTCGTGGTTTGACGCTTTTGGAATTATTGGTGGTCTTGGTCATTTTGACCGCCCTGGGAACGATGTTGATCCCGTCGCTGTCCTGGATGGGCGAGCGTTCGCAGCGCTTGGCGACCCAGGAGAATCTTCGCCGGATTCGCGAGATGATCGTGAATGAGTACGAGGTCGACATGGGTGATCTGCCGCGTCCCCGCGCCGACCAATCCACTGCATCGGTCACGCGGCCGCTGCACCCGCAACTTGTGTATTTATTCGTTCATCCCGATACACACGACAACGGGATCATCGCCGACGATTTCACTCAGCCTCCGGGGACAACGCTGTTAAGCGGTCGCATTTGGAATGGTCCCTACGTCCAACACTCGGGCATGGAATACTACGCGACCGACACGGATGCCAGTTTGACGACCGGCACCAATTTCACGACGCGTTACGGCGTCGGCGATTTGGCAAGCCGCGTCGGTGATCCGACCATCACCGACGCTTGGGGCCATCCGATCGTTATCCAGGAACCGTCGGCCGACGCCGATTTTGATGGGGCATTGGATACCGATTTCGATGGCGATTCGGATCAAGACGCCGACGATGTTGCGTTTGGTCGGCTGCACGCTCGACTCGTTTCAGCGGGGCGCGATGGCATCCTGCAAACCGACCCCCAGGTTTTGATGCCGACGCTGGCCGAGCGGGGTGATGATGAGGTCATTTTTCTTTATCGGCATGATGAGCACGGCGACGCGATGCTCGACCTCGAGCCGTAAGCGAAGGAGCTTCGATTTTGTATCGAGACATCCGCACCGCTTTGACGCTGGCCGAATTGATGGTCACGCTGATGTTGTTGTCGATCGTTAGCGCGCTGGCGATACCCGCTCTTCGGCGGCAACAAACCCGCAGCCAGCACGAGCTTAGTCGGCACTCGATGTCGCAGATTCGAACGGTGATCCGGCGTGATTACCGCGAGGACTTGTTTCATTCGTTGCCGTATCCAATGGACCCGTCGCGGCCTTCGCACCCGCAGTTGAAGTATCTTTACCACAACCCGGCGGCATACCTGGCGGCCGATCCTGAATCGATCGAGGCAACGTCCGCATGGTCGTATGATCCGTCCACGCGGCGTGGTTGGTCGGGTCCCTACATCGATCATGCGTCGGGAAGTCTGGGGAGATACGCCGAGGATTCCACGCGTGGCTTCGAGCCGATTTACGGAAGCACCGGAGACCCCGCGCCGCTGGATGGTTGGGGCAATCCGATCGTCTTGCAACAACCGGTGGTTACCGGTGGCGTGCACTCGGCCACCAGTGTCCGTTACGCGCGACTCGTTTCCGCCGGCCCCGACGGCATTCTTTCCACTCCGCCGCTGACCGCGTTGCCTTCGCCGGGCGAGATTGGCGATGACATCGTTTCGTACTTGGAGGCACGTTGATGCGTCGCGGCTTGACGCTAATCGAACTCGTGATCGTCTTGGCGATCCTCGCGTTGTCAGCCGGTGCCGCGGCAATCGCGACCGAACGAGTGCTGTATCAAAAACGCAGCGAGGTGACGACGAAGACGCTGGACGCGTTTCGGCGAAGCTTGTTGGGTCGCTACGGACACGGTGAATCGGCCGGTTCGTTGGTGACGGTTTCGGAAACGCCGGCCATCGATGGTTTCATTGCCGACATGGGACGCTTTCCCATCGCGGCGGGTGTCGACCCAGCCATGCAGCTTGCGGAATTGTGGGTCCGGCCCAGCGGTGTTTCGCCCTTTGGTCCCAAGGTGGCGGCGGGCGATCCCGAGGTTGTTTTGTCTTGCGGATGGCGCGGACCGTATGTCGATCTTCCGATTGGCAGCAACGGGCTACGTGATGGTTTTGGAAACAACATGATCCTGTTGGCCGATGATGGCAGCGGAGGTCCCCGGGTCGCAACCGATGGTGATGCGATCCTGGGCATGACAAGCCTTGGTAGTGACGGGCAAATCGGCGTGGGTGATGGCGAACTTCCGTTGGCCGAGGACACCACGCTTTGGCTGGGCGGATCGGCATCGATGTACTCCGCCGACCTGTCGGTACGCGTGGTCGAAAATGGCGGGATCGGTGGTCTTGTCGACCCGTCCCAAGCCGGTTCATTAATGGTTCGGCTGTATCTGCCGGATTCCAACGGCGAACTGGGCTTTCAGCAAAGCGCGATGGTCTCGACACCGGCTTCCACGACCTTCAGCTTTCCCGATGTCCCGATTGGGAAAAAAATTCTGCGTGCGTATTGGGTCAACGGTGCCGCCAGCCAGTCGGCGACATCACCGGTGACCGAGATCGAGATTCGGCGTGGTGGTGAGACGAACTTCCAGTTGGTGCTGCCGCCGCTGCCAATTCCCTAGGTGCTTCGGCACCGCCACTTGTTCTTGATCGTCAAGGGATTCGCGATCGATCCATTTTGGCCATGGAGGGCCACCCAACGAACTTCCATTGAATCGATAGCGTCGGCGCCGAAAATGTCCTCACCCTCGGTCCTCCTGATCACCTCCAACCGCGCGATCGGTTATTCGCCGTCGCGCAAGGGCACGCCGGTGACTTCGATTCCGGCCGACGCCAGTGGCGACATCGGGCTTAGCATCGAAGCATTGTTGGCAGCCATGCCGGGGCGTCAACGACAAGTCTTTGTGTTGACCACCGAGGTTTGGAGCCAGGCGGTCGCGGTGGAATCTCGCTCGCTCCGACGCATCGAAAAGTCACAGATCGGGCAGATGCTGGCTTTCGAGGCCGAATCGTTTTCGGGGATTCCCGCATCATCAGCACGAACCGCGTTTGACGTGTTGAATGTCGGCCCGCTGGAGACGACGTACTGGATTTCACAGATCGATGCGACGCGTTTCGCTCAAGCCGCCGACGCGATTGCCTTCAACGGTGGCAAGCTGCTTGGTATCGGGCACCCGTGCGGTCTGCCGTCGCCTTTGCGACCCAGCCGCGGCGATTGGACAAGACTCGAATGCTGGGATGATTTCACGGTCGTCGTTTCCAAAGAGGGCCGTTCGGCGATCACACGTCGTTTTGTTGGTGAAATGTCTGTCGTCCCGCCAACGTCCGCGGCGGCTCGGCAAACGCTCGAGTCAATCGGCGTCACGCCACAAAGCTTCGTCGAGGTGCTTGACGCGACCAGCGATGCACTCAGTAGCGCGGCCGAAGAGTTTCCGCCGGCGCCGGTCGAATCGGGTCAGCCAGCATCGGTTCAGGCAGGTGGTGGTCAGGCAGCTGGTGGCGAGGGCGCGGCAATCCGCTTTGATTCGGCGACGGACACCGCCGCCGACTTTGGCCAAGACGCGGCGAATGCTGAGCTGGCCACTTCGGTCGGTGTGGCCACTTCGGTGGGTGAGGTCACAGCATCGCTGAGTGTTGACCAGGATGTCGCGAGTCTTGGCAACCCCGCGGATCTGGAGGCGTTCCTTGACGCCTGGTCGCGCAGTTTGAAACGTTCCAAGTCGGCACCGGTAATTACTCCGGTGCGTCCACGTGCATCGGCACAAACCCGCCGGCAGTTGGTTCTTGCTGGGCTGGCCGCCTCGGTCGTCGGCGTCGCCGCTCATTACAACTACGACCGTGTTGTCAGCACCAAACGGGTCAGCGAGTTGGCTCAGCAGGTTCAGGAATTGCAAGTTCCCATCGAGCAGTTCAACGCCAAAGAGAAAGAGCTGAGAGACCTGGACGCCGAAATCAAGGCAACGACCGCCAAACGCGATGATCTGGAAATTCAGGTCGCCCGTTACCGCGGACAACTGGGCATCCACCGTTCTCGAATGGCGAAAGTGCTGAATGTGCTTTCCAAACAAACTCCCGAGGATTTGATGATTTTCGGCGTCCGGTCCGATGGCGAAAACCTTCGCGTCACCGGACGCAGTTTGCGATCCGATCCGATCATTCGGTTCGCCCAATCGATCGCGGAAGAATTGGCAACGATGAATTTATCGATCGCAGTCCCCCGCCGCGAAGCGTTGTTGTACACCTCGGAAGGCGGGCCGTTCGAATTCGAGTATCTCATTAGTGATGGTGTTTGAGCGATGGCGAAACAGAAAACCCAAAGCAGCCCGCTCATCGTCGCCATGGCTTTGCCGGCATTGGTCATCGGTGCGTACGCGGCAAACTACCACTTGCGTCCCAGCGAGGACCGGCAGGAGATTGCCCGCCTGGAAGCCGAATTGGAGCAGGTCAAAGCGGGTGCCGTGCCCGATGAGCGGCGGCTGAGCGTTGTGAAGCAGATCGCGGAGAAAAAAGAGGAGCTGGAAGCTGTTCAGGCTGATTTTGACGGCCTGAGACGTCGTGGTGGCGAATTGATGCGAGCGCAATTCGAGCCGATGTCGGAACTGGTCACTGGCAATCAAATCAACCAGGTCCTCACGCAAGTGGGACTTCGATTTGTCGACGAAAGGCCGTCGGAGGCAACCCGCTCGCTGCGGCCTGGATTGCTCGGTTCATTGACCGAGGCAACCGAACAACTGGGTGAAACGCTGACCGAATTGGCGTCCCAGGACGCTGCCGATATTCCGATCATCTTGCCAGCCGATTTTCCGCGTGACGAAAATCCGATTTTGTGGATGGAGCAGCAGCGGCGGCTGCGGATTGGAAATTTTGACGGTCCGGAAACCCGCGAGAAGAGCATGCGTGTTGTCGGGGATTATCAGTCGATGGTCGCCGGACTTCAGGCGATTGTGGACACGTGCCCTAATGTCGTGGTGGCCGGGATCGGCTTTGAAAGATCGGCCGCGCGCCGCGGCGGTGGTCCGCAGCCTCACGTTTGGGACTTGCAGCTGCAATTGCGACCGCGTTCGCCGTCAAGTCGATCCGGCACGGGCATCCTGTCGGCCGGCGGTGGCGATTCGCTGCCGCCATGGGCGCAGTCATTGCAAGATGATTCCGGCACGTCGGGCTACGTCAGTTTTCAGTCCAATCAGAGCATCGACGCGCACGCCCACGCCCGACCGGAAACGACTGACTACCGGAATTTTCCCGGCAATCAGGATCCGTCCGGCTATCAAGAACCGTCCGGCTATCAAGCTGCGAAACCGCCAGTCCAGGAGATGGATTGATGCCTCGGTTTGACTTCCAAGCCCGCGACCGCGGTGGCGGAATGCAAGTCGGTGTTCTCGAAGAACCCTCGCTGCAGGCGGCGGTGGGAACCTTGCGTTCACGTCAGTGGTTGGTGCTGAACATCGACCAGGCTGATGACGTGCCGTCGCGTGGAAAGGGCTTGGGTTGGTGGTTGCCGGTCCGCGCGGTCGATGTGGAAATGTCACTGCGTCAGCTTTCCGTGATGATTCGCAGCGGCGTTCCGATTTTGGACGCGACGCGTATCCTGCACGAAAATGCCGAACGCCGTGAGCTGCATCGGGTGTGGCACGATGTCAGCCAGGACGTCTTGGAGGGCGCGTCGGTTGCCGAGGCAATGCAGCCGCACAGCTACTTCCCGGCGGTCACGGTTTACTTGACACGTGTCGGCGAACAAACTGGCGAACTCGACACAACGCTCAAGCGGGGTGCTGAAATTGTGCGGGCGCGGCGACAATTGCGGGGCAAGATTCTGACCGCGTTGGCTTACCCCGCGGTGGTGTTCATGGCGGGTTTTGCCGTCACGCTATTCATGGTCTTCAACGTGATCCCGAAACTGCAGCAGTTTCTCGAGACGCTTGGCAAGACGCTTCCGACCACCACACAATTGCTGGTGGATGTGACGACGTTCTTGAATGAAAACGTCCGATCGATTGGCTTGGCCGTTTTGCTTTTGATCGTCGCGGTCGTCGCGGCCGTCATTTACGAACCGACTCGATATTGGATTGATCGGCTATTGCTTAAAGTACCCGTCGTTGGCAACGTCTTTCGCGCCGCCGCGGCCGCATCATTTAGTCGCAACCTCGAAACGCTGATTCAAAGCGGCGTCAGCCTGCTTGATGGACTGCGTAGTGTTGAAGACTTGATCGGAAACCGGCGTTTAAGTGAGCAGCTTGGTGAGGCGCGGGAGATGGTCGTGGGTGGGAGCACCTTGGCGGACGCGGTTCGCACCAAGTCTGATTTCACTCCGATGCTTCCCCGAATTCTCGCGATCGGCGAATCATCCGGTCGTCTGGACGAAGTCCTGGGCGAAGCCGCCGAATACTACGAAGAACGTCTAAGTGCCATCATCGCGCGGCTAGCCGCACTGGTCGAACCGGTGACACTGGTCATCGTGGGCGGTATCGTCGGTTTCGTCTATATCTCTTTCTTTATGGCGTTATTCGCCGCAGCAGGATAAACATGTACGCAAACAAGACATGGAAAACGCACTGCATCGGGTTGCTGATAGGCACCGCGATGACCGCCATGGCCGGGTTGGCTTCGGCCGAGGATGCGAGTTGGAAGCGATTCCAAAATGGCGGCAAAATGTCGGCCGCCACCGAACTACCCACCAAATGGTCGCCCACGGAAAACATCGCCTGGACCGCCGACATCACCGGCTACGGCCAATCCACGCCGATTGTCGCACGCGGACAAATCGTTGTGACGTCAACCAGCGGTGACAACAAAGAAAACTATCACGTCACCGCTTTTTCAAGCGCTGACGGATCGAAGGTGTGGCAGGTCGACCTGCAAAATCCAACGCCGTACAAGAACACGCCGATGGTCAGCCGCGCGGCTCCTTCAGCGGTCGCCAGCCCGAACGGATTCGTCGCCTTTTTCGAGGGCGGTTTACTGGTTTCGATTTCGAAGTCGGGTCAAACCGAATGGGAGCGAAATCTGGTCGAAGAGTACGGTGCGATCGAGGCCCGACACGGGATCGCGTCGTCTTTGGAGGCGAACGACAAATTTGTTTTCGTGTGGGTGGAAAGAATCGAAAACCCCTACTTGATGGCCATCGATCCGGCCACCGGAAAAACCGCTTGGAAATCCGAAGGCGCGGGTTCCACCGCGTGGAGTTCACCGCGATTGGTTCCCGTCGATGATGGCGAGCACTTGGTGTGCAGTGCGATCGGCAAGATTATCGGGTTTGATCCCGAGACCGGTGATCGGCTTTGGGAATTCGATGGAATCTCCAATAATTCGTCCAACACGCCGACACCGGTCGCCCCCAACACGTTTTTGATTGGTGCCTCCAACGGTCGCGGCGAATCGAATTCCAGTGCCGGCGCGCCCAACAACGGCGTCATCGAAATCAGCAAAGCCGACGATGGAAGTTACACCGCAAACTTCAAGTGGCAGGCGGAGAAAGCGACTTCCAGCTTTGGAAGCCCCGTCGTGGCTGGTGATACCGCCGCCATCGTGAACCGCTCGGGCGTTCTTTACCGGCTTGATCTGGAAACTGGAAAACAGGTCAGTATCGATCGGACCGATGCCGGTGGAATCTGGGCGACGCCATTGGTTGTGGGCGATCGCATTTACCTGTTCGGTTACAAGGGAACCACGACCATCATTTCGCTGACCGACGGGAAAGAGGTCGCCGAAAATCGCTGCTGGCCCGAGGGCGGCGAGGGCGACAAAACACCCGGCTTCGGCGGCGGCGATGTGCTTTACGCGGCCGTCCCGATGGGGAATCAGTTGTTGATCCGACGCGGCGACAAATTGTTCGCGATCGGGAACAAATAAACCAAATTTGCTTCCATTTCACTCCATTCGATTGGAATCCATTCGATGAAACGACTTTTTACTTTTCTGCTTCTTGCAACCGTCTGCACCGGAGTCCACGCCCATTTTCCATGGATGATGGTCGACAAGGAAGGGCGTGTGGAATACTTCTTTGGCGAAGGCATGACGGAGAAGACCTACAAGTTGCCCGGTTCGATCGCCAAGGCGGAGGTCATGATGCGGGTCGATGGGAAGTTGTCGCCGGTCAAGACCAGCGTTGTTGAATCGGATGATTTCATCGGCCTGCGTTCGGTGGCATCGGTTCCCAAGAACGCCGACCTGATCTCCACAACGACTTTCGGTGTTTACCACGGCGCGAAACTGCAGTACTACACGCAGCACTTGGGCAGTGAGATGCCCAAGAAGTTTTCGGATTGCAAGCCCTTTGCCAAGCTGGACCTGCAGGCCCACGCGGTCGACACCGACAAAGGCGTCGAGGTGTACGTGCTGTGGAAGGGTAAACCGCTCGAGGGCGCGGAGGTCAAACTGTACTGCGACGAAGGCCACGAGGAAGGGAACGAGACCACCGACAAGTCGGGAAAGGTCTTCTTCAACGATAAACAGGTGGAAGATGGGATGAACGCCATCATGGTCGGACACACACTTTCGGACGAAAAAGGAAAGTTCGGTGACGAATCCTACAAGTCCTCGATGCACTACCTCACGACCACTTTTGTCGACCCCGCAGACAAATAGTCCGGCATTCGAAATCATCACGGGCGATCGCGTTATCACGCGATCGCCCTTTCACAACTTTTTCATCGTCGTCTCCATCTGCGAACTCTCATAATGAATCGTCGAATTCTCTCCTGCTTTGCGTTGACGCCGGTCGTCATTGCATCACTGCTGTTTGGCGGGGCGGCACATGCCGAAGACGCTCGAAACCGGGAAGCGGCTTCAGGCGACGTCACGGTCGAAACCAGTCAGGCCGGCGCACGCCCAACTCGCGACATTCGCTTTGTCAATCACGTCTCAACCAACACCAGCGAGAAATCCAAAAAGAAGACGCTGATTGGTTCGTCAAAACTGCAAAAGTCGCTTCCCGAATCGCTGACCAGTTTTGGGGCCGCGGTGGTCGACGATTACCTATATGTCTTCAGCGGCCACTCGGGCGAAGCCCACGGTTTTGGCAAAGATGTGTTGGTCGATCACTTCCGTCGCATCAAGATTGATGACGCCGATGCACAGTGGGAAGAACTCGCGATGCACGAATCGGCCCAGAGCACGGCATTGGTGACCGACGGGACGTACATCTATCGAATCGGCGGGCTGTCGTTTTTGGACGGTGAGTCAAAGGACACGACGGTCTTCAACTCGACCGATCACTTCGCTCGGTATGACATCCAGAAAAACGAGTGGACGGAATTGGAATCGCTTCCCACGCCGCGGTCGTCGTTGGACGCGGCGCTTGTCGGTCGCACGATCTACGTCGTCGGCGGTTGGGACCTGCAAGGCGAACGCGGCGCGCGGGACGCACCCTGGTCCGAAACCATGCACGCCTTTGATTTGGATAACCCCGACGCCGGCTGGCAGGAACTGGATGGACCGGGATACAAGACGCGAGCACTGTCGTGTGCCGCACATGATGGCAAGCTGTACGTCATGGGCGGAATCAGCTCAACCGGCTTCCTGAGAAAGACATCGGTTTATGATCCCGAAACCAAAAGCTGGAGCGAGGGACCCGAGTTGGTAAGCGACAGCCGCATGACCGGTTTTGCGACCAGTTCGTTCGCGGTCGGCGGGCATCTGTATTCAACCGGTGCATCGGGAATCGTCTACCGCCTGTCCGATGATGGGAAGGCCTGGGAGGTCGCCGACCGACTGCTGTTCCCAAGAATGTTTCTGCGGCTGTTGCCGGTCGGGGGTGATCGCCTGATCGCTTTGGGCGGCACAGGCGGTTTCACCGGTCGGACCGCCGTGGTCGAAACACTGAAGGTGGATCCCGGGGCGACGATTGCACCAAAATCGGTGACGTGGACCATTCCCTATGAGGGCGAAACCAAGCACAGCCAGGCGCTGATCATGCAGGGCACCAAGTTGTACGCTTTCGGCGGCAACAAAAGTTGGGAACCGCATGACTTCACCCAGGGCGCATTTTCAAATGAAGCGTTTGTCTTCGATGTCGCCAATCAAACGGTCCAGAAACTCGCCGACATGCCCTTTCCCGTGCAAAGCGGCGCCGGCGTGGTCAATCGTCAAACAAGCGAACACCAAACACTCGTCGTCGCCGGCGGGATGAACTTTGGCGAAACACGGTTTGGGGCCATCGACGATGTCCTGGAATACGACTCGGAATCTGACCAGTGGAGCGTCGCGGATGTGACGCTTCCCGAACCCCGCGCGATGGCCGCCGCAGTCGCCCACGACGATGCGATGTGGATTTTCGGCGGTAGCGATGCCGGCGGTGGAAGCGGAATGTGTGAAAGCGTGCTGCATTGGTGGGGCGACGCGACCGACATCGCGCCGCTGCCGGAAGTCAGCATCCCCCACCCACGACGCAGCTTTGGTGGCGCGATCGTCGACGACGAATATTTCATGATCGGCGGACTCGGGTTCGGCATGTCAATCGAAACCAAAGTGGATGTCTTCAACGTTCAAGATCGGACGTGGCGAACCGCGGCGTCGCCGAAGCACTCGCGTGTCTTCCCCATGACCGCCGTTGACGGCGAAAAGATTTATTTGTTCGGCGGTTTCAGTAACGACGGCGGCCACTTCAACGAGTGCAAAGTGCTCGAGGTTTACGACACCCAGTCGGATACCTGGTCAGTCGTTGCGGATTCGATTGATGACGTGGATGCGTCCATGCGAGTGTTCAACTTGGGCGGTCGTTTGCTGTTCTTTGGAATCGATCGCGAGGTAGAGGGGCAAGCAAAATTTGTGCTCTACGATCCGACGCCCACCGCGGCCCCCGAGACCGTCGAGGCGATGAGCTTTTCGGGCCGACGCGGCGGAAGTGAAGCCACTCGCAACGCGAAAATGCTGATGCGACGCGACAGCAACAAAGACGGGAAGCTTAGCCTTGACGAATTGGGCAAAAGGATGGCCCCGTTTATCGAATCGGCCGACAAGGACGGTGACCGCTTGGTCAGCTTCAACGAAGCCGAATCGAAAATGAAGGCCGACGAGGCGGCCGAGGAAGCTGAAGCAGCTGCGGAAGCCGAAGCGGCCAAGAAAATGGAGCAATCCGATTCCAAGCCCAGCGGAGAAGACGCCGCGGCAAAGGAAAGCAAGGACGATGCGACGATGTCGGTCGCTGAGGCGCAACGTGAGGCGGATCGGTTGCAACGGATCGCCGATGCCGCACAGCGGGATGCGGACCAAGCCCAACGCCGTGCAGACCGTCTGCGACGCAAAGACTAATGCTTCGTTCCAAATAAGCCAGCGCTCGCGTCTTGCCAGGACGCGGCGCGTCTTCACAAAACCACATCACCCTAAAAATTTTCTTTCATGATGAATCGTCGATCACTTTTATCGCTGTTCCTGGTCGCCGTCGCTGCGGTGACGAATGCCGCATACGCGGACACCGCTAAGGATTCGGGCAAGTCCAATGACGGCGCGAAACAAAGCGCTGATGACAAAGCAAATGCAGACGCCGGGGCGGAGGCCGCCGGTGACGATGCCGACGCCGCTTCAAAGCCGGGACTGCACGTTTGGTTCAAGCTTGAACGACCCAAGGGAAGCCGGTATCGGCGTCCGTATCTGGCCGTGTGGTTGGAGGACGAGGACGGTTTCCCGGTCAAGACGGCGACATTATGGTGGCAAACCGAGCAGCCTGGCCCGCGTTGGCATCGCGACCTAACCCGCTGGTATCGCAACAACCGAATGCGAAAATTGGTCGAAAAGACCGACCTGGTGGATGGCATCTCCGGTGCAACCCGTGGCCCTGGAGACTATGAAACGCACTTCGACGGGACGGACAATTCCGGTAAGCCGCTTCCGCCTGGGAAATACACCCTGTGTTTGGAAGCCGCTCGGGAGAACGGCACCTATAAGATCATTCGAAAGCCCATCCAGTGGGGTGACCAGGCGATCGCGCGGACGGAGCTGAAAGGAAATATCGAGATCGCCAAGGCCGCGTTTTCGTACCAGCCCGTCAAAAATGTAACCGGCGAATAATCCGGCCGGGGAGCACGCTTGGACAAGCCATCGCAAGCCAAGTCCAAACGGCGTCGCACGCTTTATCAAAAGAGTGCGGCGGCGTTTCGCTGGTTCCATATCTATCTGTCCATGCTTGGTTTCACAACGCTGATGTTTTTCGCGTTGACCGGCATCACGCTCAACCATCCCTCCTGGTTGGGCGGCAGCGTGCAAACGACGCAAGACTTCACCGGAGATTTAGACGTCTCGCTTCTTCAAGGCGATGTCGATCGGCTTGACATCGCCGAGACGCTCCGCGAGCGGCATGGGCTTCGCGGACGCGTCAAAGAGTTCGAGATTGATGAATACGAATGCATGCTGGTCTTCAAGGGACCCGGCTATGCGGCCGATGCGTTTATTGATCGCGAGGCCGGTTCGTACATGGTGACGGTCACCAGCAGCAACTGGGTTGCCGTGATGAACGATCTGCACAAGGGGCGCGACAGCGGTACCGTGTGGAAGTGGGTGATTATCGACGGTTCGGCGATCTTGCTGGCGTTGTTTTCGATTTCCGGCTTCGGCTTGCTGTTTTATCTCAAGCGTCGCAGGGTTCCCGGCGTTTGGACCGCCGTTGCCGGCACGATCGCATTGATTGTCGCCTGGGTCGCGTTTGTTCCCTAGGTGCCCGGCACCGATCGCCCCGGTCGTCGCGGCACCGATCGCCGGATAAGTAGCCACCGGACAAATAGATTCGCTTGACAATCCTCACTGAGAATCCGTATCAACTTAAGTGGCCAAGCCAGGTATCCGGGTAGCCAGGCCTTCGATCGACGGCGGTTGACGATGCTCGGTGCCTCGTCCGCGGTCGGTCGCACCTCGACGGCCGTGCGAGCATCCAGTCTTGCCGGTCACTTTGCTTTGGGAGCCCAATCATGTCGCAAACCGGCCAGTCTGAAGACCTTTCCATCGGGATCTTTTTTGGATCCGATACCGGCAATACAGAGCGGATCGCCGAGATGCTAAAAGAGCAACTCGGCCCGCAAGTGACCACGTGCAAGAACATCGACGACAGCTCGATCGATGAATTTCTTGAGCACGACGTTTTGTTGTTTGGGGTCTCGACCTGGAATATTGGAGAAATCCAATACAGCTGGGAAGAGCTTCTTGAACCGCTAAGCCAGACGGACTTTGGGACCCGGCGTGTCGGCCTGTTCGGACTCGGCGATGCGGCCGGATACCCGGATACATTTGTTGACGGTCTTGGCATTTTGTGGGAATCGTTGGGTACCCAGCGGCCCCAATTGATCGGAAAGTGGTCCAAGGAGGGATACATCTTTGATGATTCGCGAGGCATGGCCGATGACGACCACTTTTTAGGTTTGGTCGTCGACGAAGACTTCGAACCCGAGCATACGGATGATCGCGTCGCCCGCTGGGTTGAGCAGATACGGGACGAAATCGGATTGCGGCTTCGGGCCGCCGGATAGGGAAAAAAGCAATGGCCAACACGTCCGGACAAGTGCTGGAATCAGTTCGCTCGTTGATTCACACGCGACGTACCGAAAAGGTTCTGGCAAGCCACAAATCGTCGCCGGCACTCGCCCAGCCGCGACTGAAGGCTTACGAATCCGTGATTCAGCAAAGTCTTCTGGATTCTGGCATGGCGCCGTTCCATTATGACCGCAGGATCGACGGGATAGCCGAACCGTGGCGTGCGCATGCTCTGATGCAACCGGCGGCTCGGTCGCTTGCATCCTTCCTGACCGACTCGATGGGGGTGACGTCGAAGGAACCGCTATTGCTTGGGGCCTGTGCCGCGCTCGCCCTGATCACGTGGCTGCCCGAATCCGACGATCACACGGAAGATCATGATTTGAGTGCGGTGAAACGACGTCGGCGGGACGAGGAGCATCTGGCGGCGACCGGCGCGATGGTGCAAAATTTTCTGCTCCTGCTGACCGCCGAAGGCCTGGGAACTTACTGGTCCAGCGGCGGAGTCTTGGGCGAATCGGACGTCTTCGGCCATTTGGGGATTTCGCCACGCGAGCGCTTGATTGCCGCGATTTTCATCGCGGCCCCCGAGCAAGCGGACCTGCCAGCGACGCGCAAGCCCGGCGCCCATCGTGACAAACGCAGTGATCGCTGGATCCGATGGTGCTCGGACCCAAGCACATTGGTGTAGCCGTCGTTCGCCAGACTTGCCTTAGGGGCGAAGCCCCGGTCGTCTGCCTAGCCCAGTCCGATGGGCTGGGTGTGGGTCTTCCGCCCCGAAGGGGCAGCCCGATGCAAGCCCAGGGCAACGCCCTGGGGAATCATCACACAGACAAACAAAAAAGCCCCAACGGGGCGACGCCAACTTCCAGAAACGGTCTTCGTTGTTTGGTCGAAAACACGATGTGTAGGCAAACCCTGGATCATGATTGCGGCATTGTCGCGTGTCGTTTGGGGCCGCCCCGGTGGGGCGGGAGGATGGTGTTGGGTTTGAACCTGCGACGGTTTCGGTCGGCACCCGGCTGTGTCCTGCGGCGACATCATGCGGCCGCTGCCTTCCCCCCCGAAGGGGCAGCCCGATGCAAGCCCAGGGC
>JBCCRW010000101.1:0-15493 GCA_039201055.1 Planctomycetota bacterium
CGCCGGCGAGCCTATCATCTGGGGAACCTCGCGACTGGGCAGAAAATCCATCCCGGCAGAAACCCCACCGGCAGAAGCCCCCAATGAAAAAATCGTTCGTTCGCAAAAGACGTCAGCCGATCGGCCCCCTGCTTCGCGTCGCGGTGGTTTTGCTTTTGCCGATCGGCTTCGTGCCGGTCGCTTGCGCGGAAAAACCATCCTGGCCGCGATTTTTGGGGGTTGAGTTTTCCGGCGATGCCATCAATCCGCAATCGCCCCAGCAGCTGGCCAAATCACCCCGGATTCGTTGGGCACTGGACGTCGGCGATGGTTATGGGCTGGGTGTTTTTTCGAATGACCGTTACTTCCACTTTGACAGCATCAACGGCGACGACGGACGCCGCGAACGTTTGCGGGCGATCGATCGCGAAACCGGCAAAGCGATTTGGAGTGTCGACGCGGCGTTGCGCTATCGCGATTTTTATGGCTACGAATCGGGTCCGCGATCGGCGCCCACGCTGGCGGACGCCGATGACGATGGGGTTCCCGATCGCGTCGTGACGATGGGAGTCGGCGGGCGATTGACGTGCCGGTCGATCGCGGATGGCAAAGAACTTTGGCATGTCGATACCTCTTCGAAATACGGCGTCGTGCAAAACTTTTTTGGTGTCGGCGGTTCTCCGCTGGTTTGGAACCGGCAAGTCATCGTGATGGTCGGCGGCAGTCCACCGGCCGACGCAAACCTGCCGCCCGGTGCACTGGACCGGGTTTCGTCAAATGGCAGTCTGTTGGTCGCGTTTGACTTAAGCGATGGCACCGAGCGGTGGCGGGGTGGCGACGATCTGGCGTCCTACAGCAGCCCGCGCATCGCGTCCATTGACGGCAAGTGGCGTGTCTTGATCTTGGCCCGAGACGCGTTTTGGATGCTTGATGCCGAGTCCGGAAAGGTGATCGCGAAGTATCCGCATCGCGCGAGCATTTTGGAAAGCGTCAATGCGATGATGCCCCTGGTCGACCAGGATCAGATCTTCATCAGCGAATGTTATGGTCCAGGTTCCGCCCTGCTGGATGCCAAGACCGATCCACTGCGGGTGGTCTGGCGTGATGCGGATCAACGTCGCAATCGCGCGATGCGAAGTCATTGGTCCGCACCGGTTAAAATCGGCGACAATTTGTACGGCTGCAGTGGTCGCAACCCGGGCGACTGTGATTTTCGGTGCGTGCAGTTCAGCACCGGCCAAGTGCTCTGGACCGCTCTCCCGCGACGTCGCTGCAGCGTGACGCGGCTGGGCGACTGCTATCTGGTCTGGGACGAACGCGGCGAAGCGATCATCGCCAAGGCGAACCCCGAACGATTCGACGAAGTCAATCGCTTCAAGATAGAACAGCTTGTTGCATCGGAGGACGCGAAAGTTGAAACTCCGGTGCGATTGCGCCCGCCCTGCTGGGCGGCCCCGATCGTGCTGGGAAATGAACT
Source organism: Planctomycetota bacterium (assembly GCA_039201055.1). Classification (GTDB taxonomy): domain Bacteria; phylum Planctomycetota; class Planctomycetia; order Pirellulales; family Pirellulaceae; genus Rubripirellula. The sequence goes on from JBCCRW010000101.1 coordinate 1,457, forward strand.
GTACGTTCGTGGCGATCGCAGCGTCGTGCGATTGGATTTTCGCTAGTGCCGTAGCCGATGTTCGCCAGAACACGGAAGCGGTCCGTTTTCCGTTGCTTAGTAACTCACGATCAAAATGTGTCGTGATCGGTAGCGGACGAGGCGACGAGTCCCTCGATCAAGGACTCCTCGCGTCGTCCACTACGACAGAAATTAATCGTGCCTTGCTCAGCTGCCTTCAGCGGCGAATAGACGGCGGCGAAGCATACCCAGATGCGATTGAGCACGGCGTTCGAAACGCACCCGCTTGGCCGCCGCTTGAACGGCCTGTTCAAAGTGGTCAATGCTGACGAACAGGATGGCGGGTTGAGGAAGTTCGGCGGCTCGAGCGATTTTTTCGAGCAACTTGCGCGGGCCGGCGCCGATGCCGTGCGCCTTGCACAATTCGTGCAGCATCCCGTCGGGCGTGTTGACGATCGCGGGGCCCCGTTGGTACAGCCAGTACAACGCCCCCGCGATCGCCAGCGCGGCAACGGGTATCGCCAGGGCCCAGTAATTGCCGCCACCACCGGCGACCTCTTCGCGATATTGCAGCGCCACCTCGCTCAGCTTCGACTGGCCGATCGTGGCGACCTCCATGGTGGTTGATGCGTCGACTTTCACGAGGCTTTCTCCGTCGTGGTTTCGTTTGGCTGCGGCGTTGCGGGATCGCTTCGCAATGCCAACGCGTTTTCGGCCGCGTCACGCACTTGGCTCTCGGGCAACAACAGCATCTCTTCAAGCAACGTCCGGGTGAGCGGGTCGGTGGCCGATGACATGGCTTGGGCCGCACGAACCCGCGCAAGTTGATGATCGTCACGCGCAATCGGGGCAAACGATTCGTTCAGCGTTTCGACAATCGCCAGCGATTCGGCGGTCGCGATGGCTTCCAGGCGTCGTTCCAAAACCGGATGTCGCAACGCGTCACGAACCTTTGATACGGCGTCGCGATCGATCCTGGCAACCATGCGTCCCAGACGACGGCGGCTGCTCGGACGCAGCGGATCAAAGCGTGGCAACATGTTTTCGGCGTGCAGCGGAGACAACATCCGCGCGGCTCCCTTGCGGACCGACGCGTCGGGATGCTGTAAATTGTCGATCAACCGCGCCACCCATTTGCCGCGTGGATCGGTCAGGGATTCGCTGCCGATTTTTTCAAACGCGGCGTCGCAGTGGACGTTTTGCTTTTCAAGCAACTTGGCCACCGGCATCACCGCTCGCATCAACCAATCGGCATCGGGAATCGGGCACCGCGACAACGCCAATCCGACCGCGGCGGGAACGCCCTTGCCGCCCGCACGAAGCGCCTCGGTCGCGATTTGGATGACTTGGGTTGTATCTGTACTGCCGGCCCAATAGGCGTGCACCAGCGCGGCCCGTTGGTCGGGCAACAGCGTTGCGATCCATTCCAATCCGCCGACGAGCACATTGGGAATGCCGATCTCGCGTAGGTTCTTCAGGGTCGCGCCCGAGGGCGACACGCCGATCGTTCGCAGGATCGCGTCGCGGAACCAATCGTCATCACGTTTTTTGATCACCCGATAAATCGCCGGTTCGACTCGCCGCCGCCGCAGGTAGCCGGCCAGCAAAACGGGAATCGATCGGTGCATCGATTCGGCCAAGCGGCCGCGAATCGTTTGGCCCAGTGCGCCGGTGTCGGCGACCCAGTGTCGTAGCTGGGTGTCGCCCCACGCCGATGCGACCAGAAACGCATCGACCAATTCAAAATTGCGATGGGCGGATAATCGTTTGACCGATTCGGCCAGCGCCAGCAACGCGGGATCGCGCAGCGTCGCGACCGGGCGGTCCAGGCGTGCCGCTTCGCCAAGCGATTCGGACAGCTGCAAAATGGCGCGCGTGGCGGCATCTCGAAGTGATGATTCAGGCGAAGATTCGGCGATGGGAATCAGCGCGGGAATTTGCTCGGCTAACTGAAGCGTTTCGCACGCGGCGATCGCTTCGGCCAAACACGTTTCGTCCTTCCAACGGCGAAGGATCGCACGTTCGACCCGCTGCGTGTCGCCGCGAATCACGCGACAATCATCGGCATCCAAGCGATTCCAGTATTCAATCAACAGGTCGGCGGCACGTTCTTCGGGCCGCTGGACCAGTGACGTCAGTGCCTGGCGGCGAGTTTTCGGATTCCCTTCCACAATGGCTTGGGCCAGGGTCGCCACGGCGGCCTCATTGCGGGTCTGCGCCAGGATTCGGTAGGTGAGTTCAATTCCGTGCATCAAGATTCGACAAGCAGTGCGTGCAGGTTGGCAGCCAAGGCTAGGTTGTCGATTTCGAATCGTCCGAGCGACGAAAAGCATTTCACGCGGGCGCACTCGGGGGCCGCCCGCGCATCCGGATCGATCGGAACAACACCGCGTCACCGATTGGCTATAACGCGCCGGCGATAGCCTGCAATTCGTCCGCGATTTCGTTCATCCCATAGCGTCGGTAGACCGTCGCCAGCCGATGGGTCGGCCCGCCGCGAAGCACCAACGGCAGCTTTTCCAGTTGCCGCTTCACATCGTCGACCCGCGATTCCAAATCCGATCGCGGTGCCACCGAAAGCAACAGCATCCGAGCAAACGCCGCAACGGACGGACGATCTTTGGCTCGAGAGAGTTTTCCGAGCACCGCGATGGCGTCACCGCGGCGGGGCGAACCTAACAGACGCGACGCGGCAACCAAACGCACACAGACCGAGCGGGATTCCAAACGCTCCGTGTCGCCGGCGACGCCCGCCGTCGTTGCGGTGCCGTCCAACGCATCAAGATGAAATCCGGCGATGGGCAATTCCGCGATCGTCATCGGCGGTAAAGATCGTTCATCCAATTGCTCGATCAAGCTGTACGCATTGGCCAGGCGTCCCATTCGCATCAACGCGCCAGACGTCACCGCGGTCATCCACTGCTGACGCCAAACCGGCGGCCGACTTTGCATCGCGGGCACAAAACGGCTGACTAATTCAATATCCAACTTCGTAATCGCGGTGGTGTCCGCCTTGGCAATCGCATCGCGACGGCGAAGATAGATATCGCTCCATTGCACCTGAGCGGCTGCGGGTGACTCCGGTGCAGCCGCCAGAATTCGATACGATGGCAAGCTTTGCAGTCGTCCTTCCGCATCGAGATACTGACAACGGTCACGATCGATCGATCGAATCGTCCCGCCGCGATACTCCAGCGGTCGCGGATACCAGGTGCTTTGGTTTGCCGAACGACGCGGCGGCGACACAACCCACTGATCGGCACCAAACGCGGCCGCAGATACGCCCACCAAGACGCAAAGAATGACGCTCCGGAACACCCAGACTGGACAAGTCCGCTTCTTGATTGGGCGACACAACGTACGGATTCCCGAACGCCCCGATTGCCGCCGGGTGGCGTTGTCATTGCAGGGCTCGTCATTCCAGGGCTCGTCATTCCAGGGCTCGTCATTGCGAGCTTGGTCATTGCAAGGTTCGAACATCCAAGTATTGATATTGTCCACGATTCATTTTTGCCAATTTTTTCAGAAACGTATTGGGCTCCGGTGCATCCGACGTCCCAAATTCCACGGCATGGATGACGGTCCCCGAACGGGCCGCGCGCTCGTGCAGGACCGATAGTTGGCGGGCCGACAAACTGGGCACGTTGGCATCGGTCAAGAAAAAGATGACATCCGGCCCATAGCGAAGTGCCTCCTTGAGCGCCAGCAGATGCTCGGTGCCGCCGTACGCCCGCACTCCCTGGATGTAGCGATCCGCCAGGTCGACCATCGCGTCTTCACCGGGCAGCATGCCGCCGGTGCCCGAAGGGGCGAAGGGTTTGGCGCGGTCGTTGTAAAAGATCAGCGTAAATTCTTGACCACTGGAAAGCGAACGCAGGCTGCGGGTCAGTTCGCGTTTGGCGGCTCGCAAGGGCCGGCCACCAAACCCGTTCATGCTGTCGCTGCGGTCCATCACGTACACGAAGCGATTGCCGCTACCGCCGACGCCAAACAGACTTGCCGAAGACGCCGCCGCGTCACGCTGTGTACCATCGCCCAGCCCCATCCCATCACCCAGTCCTGTCGTATCGCCGCCGCGAAGCGACGCCGCGTCGCCCAGCAGTCCGCCAGCGGCCCCGGCCCCCGGACCCGGCTGCGGCGCCGCCTGCAGTTCGGCCAAGACATCGGCCAGCACGATCGGTGGCGCGGCCCCCGGCGGCGGCCCGCCCGCTTCGGAAACCGCCTGTGCAGCAGCCTGCTCATCGGGCTCGGCGATGATCTCGAGCGCTTGCCGATCCGGCATCCGGTGCACCACGGCCACACCAACGGGGTGGTCTTTCGCGGGCCCAGCCGTCGAAGATGGCGAACGAATGTTCAGCACCGCCGCGATCATCAATAGGATCAGGTGAAAGCTAAACGACGCCACAAAAGCCGGCCATCCCGAGCGTGCGGAAGCCACATCGCCCGCCCACGGAAGTTCGCCCGAGGGATACAAATCCGGGGCGGCGGTTTCGGCGACCGCGGGCAACGAGTCTTCGTGGGGTGGCATTTCGGCTTGTGACATGTCGTTCTCGGGCTCGACCGGGACCACACGGTAGAACACCATCGCTTTGCAGCCCCGCTTGAACCCACTACTTTACCGGGTCGATTTCTAAATCCGCTTCCATGCTTCCACCCCCAAAGATCGCCGTTCGGGCGAAGAGAATTGATCGTGAGTAAAGGTCGTTACCTGTTTACCAGTGAATCCGTCAGCATGGGCCACCCCGACAAGGTGTCCGATCAAATCAGTGATGCCATTGTAGACGACATTTTGTCCAACGATCCCAACCCGGGTGAAGCACGCGTCGCCGTGGAAACCCTGGTCACCACTGGACAAGTCGTCGTCGCCGGCGAGGTCCGAACATCGCATTATGTCGATGTGCAAAAAGTTGTCCGCGAAACGATCAAACGCATCGGTTATGTCCACAGCGACGTCGGCTTTAGTTACGACGCTTGCGGCATTCTGAATGCGATCCACGAACAATCCGCCGACATCGCCCAAGGCGTCGACAAGGCCAGCGATGTTGAAGGCGAACAGGGCGCCGGCGACCAGGGGTTGATGTTTGGTTACGCTTGCCGCGAAACCGATGTCTTGATGCCGCTTCCGATTCACTTGTCGCACCGGATCGTTGAAAAGTTGGCCGAGCTCCGTGAGAGCGGCGAATTGCCGTGGTTGCGACCGGACAGCAAATCCCAAGTCACGGTCGAATACGACGAAAACAACCAACCCGTGCGAGTCGATACGGTGGTCGTCAGTACTCAGCACGACGAGTCCATCTTGGATGCCTCGCGGGAAAGGATCACCGAAGCGGCCAAGCAACAAATCATTGAAAAAGCGATTCGTCCGTGCATTCCACCGGACTACGCCGGCGACAACATCACGTATCACATCAACCCCACGGGTAAGTTTGTCATTGGCGGCCCGCATGGCGATACCGGTTTGACCGGTCGCAAGATCATCGTTGACACCTACGGCGGCCGCGGTCGTCATGGCGGCGGCGCGTTCAGTGGCAAGGACCCCAGCAAGGTCGACCGTTCGGCAGCCTACATGGCGCGGTACATCGCCAAAAATCTGGTGGCCGCCGGCATCGCCGACGAAGTCGAAGTCCAATTGGCATATGCCATTGGCGTCGCGGCGCCCGTCAGCGTCAATGTGAACACGTTTGACACGGGCAAGATCGAGGATGCAAAAATCGTCGAACTGATCCGCAAGCACTTCAAGTTGACACCGAAGGGTTTGATCAATGAACTTGGACTGACGCGCCCGGTGATGAGTCACACGGCGGCGCATGGTCACTTTGGTCGCGAGCCCGGCCCCAACGGCGAATTCAGTTGGGAAAAAACTGACAAGGCCGACGCCTTGAAGGCCGACGCCGGCATCGCGTAATCGCGCATCGCTTCAAGCAGCAACCGGACTTCACGTCAACGCGTTTCCGTCGCCTCGAGCATTTCACGCAGCCGCTTGCCTCGTTCGGGATGGCTGCGTGACAGGTGTGCGATCCGCCCAAGTAAGTGTTCTCGCCAGAACGGATGCGCATCACGGTTTTGCGATTCCAGCCCCTGGCCTTTCGCGTTGTGCAGGATCGCCTTGAGCGTCTCGAATTCCCGTCGGGGAATGGCCGCCCGGTCGTTGACCACAAGCCCCAAAACGCCCTGCCGCTGGCCGCGAGGCATGATCTTTGTTTTGTGATGATGAACGTCGAAGCCCTCTTCCATCGCAATCACCGAAACCGACGTCACCCAGCGGCGGCTTCGTTTTGCGAGTGATTCGTCACCGCTAAAAAACAAATCGTCCGCGTATCGCGTGTAGTTGGCATCCAAGTGATCGGCGAAACCCCGAAGGCGGCGATCCAGGCGAAATGCGATCGCGTTGGCCAGCGCCGGCGACGTCGGCGCGCCCTGCGGAAGATGCGAAGGGCATCTTTGTCCCGGGTCCGCACTGACTTGTTCGGGAACACAACAAAGCTGAGCCAACGTCGTTGCAATACTTGACGCATATCCGCATCGAACAAACAACTGACGCACTCGTTGGAAGCGGATTGAGCCAAAAAAATGACGTAGATCCAATTTGATCACCACCGCCTGGCCAACATGCGGACTCGCGGCGGAAAAAATGTCGCGTTGCTTGCGAAAGCCATGAGCCGCATCGTGCAATGGAATTCGCGAAGCAATGGCCGAGAGGATGTTTCGCTGCACCCGCTTGAGAATTGGCCGAGGCGTTTCCAGAATCCGCGTTGATCCGTCGATCTTGGATTCGGTGCGACGGGTGTAGTGGGTCACGCTGGTGGACCTGCGTCGATGCGGCAGGGTTAACCAATCCAATGCTTCCACCGACGGCAGCGAAAGCCATGCGGCCAATTCCGCGGGCGAATCGATTGGTGGAACTGGCCACGGCGGCAAAGATGAATGCGGGTTGTCGTCGACACCGCTGCTTGCCAATTCGGGACGATCCCAAAACAGCTTTTGCAGCGTGCGGTTGGTTCGCACGAAAGCTCTCAAGCCGGTGTCTTGGTCAAGCCTTCCCGCGCGAGCGGCATCGACAACTTCGTCAGCCAGCTTGCCCGATTCCGCTGTCGCTGGATCCAACACTTCAGCCAGCACCTGGCGGACAATCATCGGGTCGCGCAGATATCGATAACGAAGTCGCCGGAATAGGGATTCGCGAATCCGCCGCCGTTCCCTTCGTCGCATGGATCGCCGCATCAGGAGAAGGCGTCGGCAAAAGAGATTGGCGTGAACAAAAAAGAGCATCGGGGGCTTGCGACCAACCGGTCCACGACCCTGCGCAAGCCCTGCAGCGACGGGAGTCGCTGAATCGCTTGTGCGGTCAAACGTCGAAGTCAAAAAGGCACCACGAGGTAACCTCGCGGCAATTGATGGATATGCCTTCGAAAAGGCGGCTCATCAAAAAGCTTGGTCGACAACGTCCCCCAACGCGCCACACATTTTAGCGTATGGTGACGCAAGCGACGTGATCCAGCATGCCGTTTTTTCCTATCCAATTTCTTCGATCCCTGGTGGCACCAACCGCGGCCGGTACCGGCGCCGTAGCACTCCGAAAGCTGGCTGACCTCACTCGGCATACGGACTCGGATGAATTGCTTGACCTTCCACGATGAAACATGGAAGCTCGGGCAAACACTATTTTTTTCAACGGATCGCTGATGGCTATCGGAATCGACCCCAAAGTGGACTTTGCATTCAAGAAGCTGCTGGGAAGTCGCGATCATCCCGAGATCACGATTCACTTTTTGAATGCGGTTCTTAGCGGCGACCCCGTCGTCAAAAGCGTCGAAGTGCTTAATCCATTCAACGAAAAGGAATTCGCAGATGACAAGCTGTCAATCTTGGACGTCAAAGCGACCGACGACCAAGGGCGTTTGTTGGACATTGAGATGCAAACGAGCCTCCCGGGAGAACTACGCAATCGGCTGATCTATTACGCGTCGCTACAGTATGTCGACCAGCTGCGGCAAGGAGCACGATACGCCACCTTGATGCCGTCCATCGGCATCAGCGTGCTTGACGGTGTCCTGTTTCCCGATGTTCCCGACCTCCATTTGGATTTCCGGCTGCGGAGCCACTCGCCGCGTCTGACGCTATCGGATTCCTTGCAGATCCATCTTTTTGAGTTGCCAAAGTATGTCGTGCCAAGCGACAATCAAGAGATCATCGAGCCGCTGGACCAGTGGGCCTTCTTTTTTCGTCAAGCGTCAACGCTAACGATCGAAGAGCTGTCGTCTCGATTGCCCCATCCCGTCTTCACCGAAGCAGCGAAGTTGTTGGAAATGATTTCACAAACCCCTGATATCCGCGCCATCTATCAAGCCCGTCTGAAACTTCAACGAGACGAATTGTCTCGCCTCGAAGCGGCGGAGGCCCGTGGTGAAGCTCGAGGCGAAGCTCGAGGTGAAGCCCGTGGTGAAGCCCGTGGTGAAGCTCGAGGTGAAGCTCGGGGTGAAGCCCGTGGCATTTTGCGGGGAAAGATCCAAATGCTGCAAAGCGTGCTCGGGGAGCCGGAGTCAACCATCGAGGAACTCGCAAAACTCGGCACGGAAGATCTGGAGGCGATGCTCGGATCGCTGCAGACGCGACTGCGCTCGCGGGAGTAGGAAGGATAGAGCTGTTGGAGTTTCCCCATCCGCGGATGGGTCGTCACTCAGTCGGATGTCCTTTCCATAGGCCCAACGGGTCGGCCCGAGCTCAGCCCAGGGCATCGCGATGGGAAGCGAGCAACACATTTAAAAGAGCCCCAACGTGGGCGGCCCCAATGCAACCGCAAGCCCTCACCGCACGCGGACAAAAAATAGGGGAGCGGGGGTAATGCTATTCGGCGTGACGTCTTTAAGACAGGTTGGCCGTTTGATTCGCGTCGACCGATCTGGATAAAGCGTTGTACGAGCGGGATAAATCCACTACCGCTTGAATTCCCCCTCACCCCCAACCCTCTCCCCCGTCAATTTGTTCCTCGTTCCTCGAATCAAATTGACGGGGGAGAGGGGCCAATTCGAATCCCCTGGCAATTTCGCGTTTGACATCGGCGGCCGTTTGGCTGACGAAGGTCGTGCCGGGGCAACGGCTTACGAGATTTGATGGGTTAAAAAATTAGATGGATCAAAAAAGGTACTGATTGGAGGTTTCAAGTCACCTTGCGATACTTCGCTCGGGCATCGCGGTATTCCGTGTGGTCGATCCGGCTTGCCGCCGTCTCGTCGGCCAACATCCGCTCCAGAATTTTGCGGCACCAACCACAACCGGTGCCGGCGCCGTAGCACTCTGATAGTTGGCTGACCTTGATGGGCTTACGGACCCGGATGAATTGCCTGACCTTCCGCGTCGATACGTGGAAGCACAAACATAGGTCTTGGTCGTCGTTCAAAGCGTGCTCGGGGAACCGGAGTTAACCATCGAGGAACTTGCAAAACTCGGCGCGGAAAATCTGGAGGCGATTCTTGCATTGTCGCACAGGCGTCCGCGCTTTCGGGAGTACGAAACGGGGGCCCGTACGAAACGGGGGCCCTGGGCGCGATTTACGCGAGTAGCTTATCGATGACTTCGCCTTCGCTGATTCGCAGCGGGCGGCCAATGGGTGTCATCAACTCTTCGGCATAATCCACGCCCAGAACTCGCAGGATCGTCGCGTGCAAGTCTTCGATCCGGACCGGATCACTGACGTCCGACAGCGGTTTGGCGGGATCGAGCTTGGGGTCCGCCGCCGTTTCGCCGATCACTCGGCCCGCCGCGATTCCGCCACCAGCCATCAGGACCGAAAATCCATGCGGCCAATGATCCCGTCCCTCGGCCGCATTGATCTGTGGCGTCCGTCCGAATTCACCACCACAAACCACCAGCGTGTTGTCCAGCATGTCGCGTTCCTTCAGTCGTCGCAGCAACGATGCCAAGGCCGGATCAAGCGACTCACATGCCGATCGCTGCAGCGTGTCATTGGTCACATGCGAATCCCAGCCGCCCAGTGTCACTTCAACGCAGCGGGCACCGGCGTCCACCAAGCGTGATGCGGCCAGCACGCCGCGGCCGAAGGGTGTGTCGCCAAAAGCGGCCAATTCCGACTTTGGTTCGTCGGAAACATCAAACGCCGACAAGCGTTTGCTGTTCATCATGCGACGGGCACTGCGTGTCGTTTCCAGGTGCAGCGTGCGGTCGCTGTCCAGCGATTGCAGGCGGCGGCTTCGAAACTGCGGTTCAACAATGTTGTACAGGTCGTCCAACCTCCGCTGCAAACGTTCGTCACCAACCGGCGAACGAACATCGGGAACGGGGTCTTTGGGATCGCCCATTCGAAAGGCGTCGTAGGTGGCGCCCAAGTAGCCGCCCTTGCCCGCATGCAGACCCGGCAAAATCGAAATGTAGGGCGGTATCTCACGCTCCGCGACGACATCCATTTCCTGCTTGGAAATGATCGATCCGAGTGCCGGATGTCGCAGCGTTGGGTCAAGTCGCCAGCCCGTTTTGACATTGTAGATCGCTCGCGCATGATCACCCTCTTTGCTGGTCACGCTGCGAACCAGTGATGCCAGATGCATTTGTTCGGCCGTTTGCGGCAGCGTATCGGCCAGTTGGACCCCGCGAAGCGATGTGGGGATGGCTTGGGTACTGCCGCCGATCCTCTTGCCCGGATGCGGATCAAATGTTTCCAGCTGACTGGGGCCTCCCTCCAACCACAGCATGATGATGTTCTTTGGCTTGGCCGGATCCGTCTTCCCCGCCGCTTCTTCGGCAACCAATCGCCGAGCGATCTGGGACATCATGGCCGATCCGATCAGCCCCCGCGCCGCGACCCCGCCCACGCCGGCGCCCAAAAGCGTTCTCCGGTGCAAATGTGCGTCTTCGCTACAGAGGCCGGGGGCTGAATCGTTGGAAGAAATCATTCGTGGTCTCTGTGTCAGTGATTCCATGAAAACTCGCTGCAATTCAGCAGCACCCAAAAAAGATCCGAGATCGCTTCTTCACGCGATTTTGCTTCATCAAATCGCGTCACAAAGTGACCCATTTCGTTTTCGCTCGGATAGCGATTAAGCGTGCACAAATACGCCGCTTCAATCACGTCGGCGTGATCGCCCGAAAACATAATCAGGTGGCTGGTCGCGTTGGCCAGGGGATTCGGCTTGACCGATTCTTTCGAAAGATCACCGTTCATCAGCAACAATCGCTGTGTGATGGTGACCGAATCGGATTCGAGCTCATTTTCGCCTCGATCACCAAAGCGGGTGACGAATTCGCCGCCGGCGGCCAGTTGAATGAGCTGGCTGATGAGCGACGAATCGCGATCGACCGTTTTGATGCGTGACGCTTGCAGCACGCAGCCGGCGACCTGCTCGCCACGAAGTCGCACCAACGGAAATGCCGCTCCGGCCATTTCATGACGCCGAGTAATCTCGAAGTCCGCTCGGCTGTCGACGGTAAACGGCTGGCTGGCGGCGATCAAACGAATCAAACGACGCAAGTCGTATCCATGGTCGATAAAGTCATCGACAAACGTTTCCGCGACCGGCCCCATCGGCAACTCGAAGGGCAGATTGTCGATCGATTCGCCATCAGGCTGACCAAACATCAACGCCCAAACATGGCTGACCGCACTGCGAGCGGCTTGGCGATTCTTTGGGGACGTGATCCAGGCCGCCAAACGCTCTCGCTGCTCGCCCTCGGCCGGCAAATAGGCTTGACCAAAGGGGACACCCGGTTGCACCGGAGTCGCTTCGTCATCGCCAAGATACTTGTATTCATAGTCGGCTTCGCGATCGCGAATGCCCTGCAACCCGTTCACTTCGGCGGCGGTGTAAAACGCGGCCAATTTGTGGAAGTGCTGCTGGGTACCGCCTTCCAAATTTCCGGGGTCGCCCAATGAAACATTGCCCAGGAAGTCATCGTGACATTGCAGGCAATCGATCCGCAGACCCAGAAAGACCCGGCTGGTTCGTGCCGCCAAACGCACGGGGTCGGGTTGCCCGTCGTTGCTGTCGACCGTCGCGGTCAAAAAGTTGACCTGCGGGCGATCCGACCACAACCCATTGGCGGTGATGAGTTCGCGGACAAGTTGGTCATAGCGGACGTCAGCGGCAAACTGTTCGGCAAGCCAAACGCGGAACCGACGTCGCCTGAACAAAACAAATTGACCTTCGTCGTTGCCGACTAGAAAGCGGGACCAGCGTTCGGCCCAGTAATCGTGGAAACGCGAATCATCGAGCAAGCGTTCCAGGTGGGCGGTGGTCCGCTGTGGCTCGGGAAGCGTTTGCAGCCAGCGGATTTCTTCAAGCGAGACCCCGCAGCCGACCAGGGCCAGTGATTGCCGCCGGCAAATCGTCAGCCAATCCGCGCGCGGCGCCGCGCTCAAACCCTCGTCCTCCAGCGAAACGGCGAGTGCCTGATGAGCCTTCGCGAGCGTCGATTGAAACGATTCGTTGGTGTTCCAGCGGCCCAACGAGACATCCGAGACGGGGGGACGCAACTGCGGATTCTCGGGTGTCGACGACAAACCCCACAGCAGGAATCCGAGCGTGCTGACCAGCAGCGTTGCCGCCAGCAGGTATTTTCCGATGGAATGGAATAGCGATCGCATCGTTCGAAAAGCTCGCTTTAGAAACAACCTGCCTAAATCACCCGGACGCCGCGCGCGAACCCGGACGCCGCGCGGAAACGAGCCTCTCACCGGCCAGGGGAACGCGGCCGGGCCCGCCGAATGCCACCATTTTCGCTCGTCCGACCTTGATCTTGGTGCGAAACCGCAAATTTTTTCAATCAGCGCGATTTGCATCCATCTTGATCGGTCATCGACCACCGGGCCGATAAACCATAGCGATCGGCTGGCAAACCGTAGCGATCGGCTGCCAAACCATCAGCGATCGGCTGCCAAACCATCGCTCAGGTGCCGCCGGCTGGCCCGGCGGGGTCAAGGAATCGCGCCCATCGCGGCTCAACCGGCCGCATCGCGGTCGACGTTGCCACGCTTTTGGCACAGAATTAGCCAGTAGAGGTCAGCTGCTGCGGCAGTCAGGTGTTGCCGACACGTCTGCGGGAGCGTCCTTTTTGGGCCCCATTTGGCTGCCGGCGGGAGCAACGGGTTGGACCCCAGGCCTGCGGCACCCAATTTCTCAACTTGGAGTTTTGAGTCATCTCTATGTCCCCCAGTCAAGGCTCGGCGACATCGGTTCACACCGCCGCGGGCACCGCTCACACCGCCGCGGGCACGGTTCATAACGCCGCGGGCACCGAACATCGCGTCCGACCCGTTTCCGCTGCGTCCTCTTTGACCCACTTGCCACTGGATGATGGCGGCGGCGGGACGGCGACGACGCATTGGACCGAGGGGGGACCTGCAGGGAGTCAAGCATGGGAGCATTCGATGGGGCTGTTGGGCAAACAGGATGAAATCAAGATCACGCTGATTTCGCTGCACGGTTTGATTCGCGGCAAAAATCTACAACTGGGCTATGACGCCGACACCGGTGGGCAGGTCAAGTATGCGTTGGAATTGGCACGCGAGCTCGCGATGCAACCGCAGGTTCGCGAGGTCGAGTTGTTGACGCGGCAAATTTTCGACCCGCGAATTGACGACGATTATGCGCAGGTCGAAGAAGCGATTGCCGAAAACGCAAAGATCATTCGTATTCCCTTTGGCCCCAAACGTTACTTGCGCAAGGAGGCGTTGTGGCCGTACATCGAGATGTTTGTGGACCAAACGCTGGCACATTTCAAACGCAGCGGCCTGCCGCACATTCTACACGGGCATTACGCCGATGCGGGTTTCGCCGGTGCCAAGCTCGCACACCTGCTGCACATCCCATTCATCTTTACCGGTCACTCGTTGGGTCGCGTCAAGCGGCAGCGTTTATTAGACGACGGCCGGAACGCCGAGAAAGTCGATAAAAAATATCACTTCAAACAACGCATTGAAGCGGAGGAGACGGCGCTCGAGGCGGCTTCGATGGTGGTCACCAGTACGAACCAGGAAGTTCAGGATCAATACGGGATTTACGACCACTACGTGCCTTCCCGGATGGA
>JBCCRW010000102.1:0-15343 GCA_039201055.1 Planctomycetota bacterium
GAACTGCGTCAGGTTGGGAGCATCCAAAACGCTGGTGATCGACTCACTGCCCCCGTCGGCGATGAACTGCACCGAACCGCTCGAATGCGTCTGGCTCACCTCCGAGCCGATCTGAACTGTCCCGCCGCCGACTGCCTCGAAACGAGTCGTGACATACTGCCCCAGTGCACTACTAATGGTTTCCAAATTCGGAAGAGACAGCACGCTCCCGGAACCTTCGGCGCGAAAGGAGTTCACGCTGTCGTTTGCATAGCTTCCCATGCCGGAGAGGACAACTTGAGCACCATTCACAGCCCGCACAGAAACGGCGTCGATTGAGGTCGTCCCAAGTGCCTCAAATGCCGCACTGTCGACTACCAATGATCGGCCAGAAGCAAAAGAAACAGGACCAGAAACTCGCAAATCACCATCCGATAGCCTCAGATGCTCGTCACTTGTTAGGCTGCCGAGTTGAAGCGGCTCGGAAACGTCGAATAGCACTTCAATATCGCCGGGGGCGTTGATGATGACATCGTCTCCGCTTTTCGGGAGCAGATCGCCCACCCAATTGGCGGCTTCGCTCCACCGGAGGCTCTCTCCACCGCCGTCCCACGCAGCTGCAGCCAATAAGTCCCTTCGTTCAAGCTGCTCGAACCGGGGCCTCGCCACTTTCCGGGAGCTTTTTTTGCCGACGCCTCTCTTTTTTCGCCGTGGGTTTCGACGACCGACCAAATTCTCTCTCGCTCTATTTCGCATCTTCAGTTGCATTGCCCGAAATGATCGTAGATGTACCGGGACGATCACTGAAACAATGTGCGAGCGAACCCAGTTCCTGTGCAAAAACGGTTCGAGACTGCAAAGAATCCAAGCCGATCAGTGCACCGCGAAACGTCCGAGCAGAAGGATGTCCGTCTTCAATGCCGCAGTTCCTAGCCGAAAAATGGTGAGAATCGAAATTTTTCCCATGCGTCGCGGTGCGAGGAACTGGCGTATCGCCGGACGCGTCACAGAGACGCTCTAGCGTCGCTCAACGAGATCCGCTTCGATCTTCTTCTCTAGCCTTTCGAGCCAATTGGACATTTGTTTCGCGTGGCCGGTTTCACCGCGATTCTCGAGCACCCACCTGAGCATTGGCCTTGCTTTGTCGAGCTCCACAATCGCCTCCTCAAGGCGACCCTGAATACGAAGGGCGCTTGCTACGCCCGAGTGATGTCCGACGTACTCGAGAAGGTGCGACCACTTGTCGACATGGTCAGACGGCAGCGTCGCGAGAATGGACTCGGACCAGTTCATGCCTTCGCGAAAGCAGGCAATCGCCGCGTCATAATTGGCTTCCCTCATCGCGAGCTTGCCGAGTGCAGAGCACGCCATCCCACCATGCTTCCACTGTCGCGGCAGGGCACCGGGGGCCTCGCGGTTTAACTTGGCGAGTTGTTTAACTCGGAAAAACTGTTTTGCCAGAAAATCGGGATCGGCCGTGTCAAGTTCACGGTACGCTTGGTAGTAAAGCGTATTCGCAAGGCAGCCCCGGAACTCTAAGTCCTCGGGGAAGTCGCTAGTAAGCGCGGTGATGTATCTCCTTGCCACAACAATTGACTTCTTTGCCGCATCTGGCCGCATTAAATGGAACTCAATTGAAGCTCGCCGATTGAAAGTATGAAACAGATCGAACCTTACAACTCTCGGACGGTGACCCTCTTTTAAAAGTTGCTCAAAATAGGATTCCGCAGACTCAACGTGTTCTAATGCTTCCTTGAAGTCGCCTAGCTCGTCAAGGTAGTTGGCCAGGTTGAACTCGCTTTGCGCGAATTTGTAGATCAAATCTTGGCTGGATGGATTGGCCAGCATCAGTTGGTAGTACGATTCCGATACAAGTTTGAGGAACGACTTTCGGTCTTCTGGGTTGAGCCTTTCCTCAGGATTCACACTTGCCAAAAGCCGTTCGAATCCCCGCGCAGTCTGGAATTGTCGAGAGATTCGCTGGTTCTCTGCCGAAGATTTTCGCCAAGCAGCCACCGCAAGCATCGAAATTGAAAAGAGCAGGATGATCGTAACGCAGACCAGTGAGGCAAGTGCTGGTTGTCTTCTTGCGTGAACGAATAGCTTTTCCCAAACGCCGGCGCGCCTCGCATTGACAATTCGATCGTCTAGGACATTCTCAAGATCTTCACGGAAATCGGAGACATGCAAGTAACGCTTACCGGATTCAACGTGAAGCGCCTTCTGCAACACGAAGATCAGTCGGCTCGGGCATCTCAGTACAGATTTTGTCACCCCGCCAATCGGTTCTTTTCGAACCATTGACGCGATGACCTGAAAATCAGTTCCATTTCGAGGCCGCTGACCACTGAGCAGCTGGAAAAGCGATGCCGCTAGAGCAAATAGGTCGCTGCGTACGGACACCTCGACTTTTCGGTCATCTCCGCTCGCAACCTGCTCTGGCGCCATATAAGCAAGCGTTCCTCGTAGCGCCTGATGACTCGAAAGACCGCTACTCTGGGTTTCGATTGAGCGAGCAAGACCAAAGTCCGTCAGCCACACACGCCGTTCATCATCTACAAGAATGTTCTGCGGCTTGATGTCACAGTGCAGGATGCCGCGCGAGTGCGCGTGCTCGACGGCGCGGCACGCCGTTACGATCTGCCCAACCTTGACTCGCCACGTTTCATTCCGCGTTGAATGAAACCGGTCAATCGACTCTCCGTTTATCCATTGCATAACAAGATAAGGAAGTCCGTTGTCAGTCACGCCTGCATCGAGATAGCCCACGATGTTTTCCTGCTGCAAGTCACGAAGTGCCGTTGTTTCCCGCTTAAGACCCTCAAGCGATTGCCCCATCCGATAGAGGATCTTGACGGCAACATTCTGAATGCTTTGTGTAAGCGGATTTAAATACGTTGCCCTGTAAACGCTCCCAAATCCACCCTCGCCGACAAGCTCCTCGAGTTTGTAGCGGCCAACTCGATGGCCGATGAGTTCAGTTCCTCGATGTCCCGGTGCTTCGCTCGCCCCAAGCAAGTCAAAGACGTTCCCTTCAAGAAATGCATCGCTCGATGGATCACCGCAGTCGAGTCCAAGATTGGCTTCGTTCACGTCTATCTACCACCCATGGCAATCAGGAATCTGCGGAAAGATAACGACGCAAAAAACGTTTCGCGTTCCGCCAGCTCTTTTCCACGGTGAAGTCGGAAACTTCGAGTTCCGCTGCGATTTGTTTGATCGTCCACCCCACGTAGAATTTTAAGTTGACTACCTCTGCGGCAAATTGATCGTGAGCCTTCAATGCTTCAATCGCGTGATGTAGGTCGAGCAGATCCGCATGTCTTGAAGAAGCTTGATCGAAGTGATCGAAAATATTGATTCGATGAAAGCCCGCACCATTTTTCAGGCGCTTTTTCTTTCTAACAAAATCAGCGAGAGCTTCGCGTACCGCGCGCCCAGCGGCACCATAGAGGTACGCTGGCCTCACCGATCTCTCGAGAAGGTTGTTGCGAAGAATTCGAATGACGGCTTCATTGACTAAGCCAACTGTGTCAATCGTCAGGTTTGCCGGATAACCCCGGAGGTGTTTTGACGCTCTCCGTTCGAGCCACGCCAAAAGCGTCCGTAAATCGTCTTCGGTCATTGAGTCAGAAGCCTATTTCGTCTTTTGGGGGCGTTCTCGGTGACGGCCTCGTTTCCAAGGGGCGAGCTAAGGTTGAACTTTTCGACTCCTTCGATCGCCCAACGGTGCGAAGCATGAAGGCAAGCTCTAGTTGATCAGCGTTTTATAATCACCTTGGAGGCGCGCCGCCAATCCAGGACAAAATGAAGTCGGCCTGCTGGATAAGTTGGAACCCGGGCCGGGCGACATGGTGCGGCGATTTGGTGCCACCTACCGAGGGAGCACTAAAGTACGATGTTGTGATTCCATCGTTTTACAGGGACCCGACTCGCGGCACAGGCCGCGGGTCTCGGCTCACATGCGCAGACCGTGAGCCGAAGGTGTGGCGACAGCCACGCGTCGGGTAAGCAAACGTTTGCTTTCGCAGAAAACGTCTCGGTGCACGGACCCGGCTCGCGGCACAGGCCGCGGGTCTCGGCCCACTTGCGCGGCCGCGTGAGGCCTCGGCTCACCGGAAACCGGCCGCTCGGGTGCGCCGCAGGCCTTTCGCCGCGGTGTAAAACAAAGGGGTGCAAAACAAATGGGTACGAAGTTCGCACCGCTCACGTCAATTCGCGACGCAGCCCGATGGCACCCGAAACTCCGCAGAACGCAAACCCGATTTTCACCGAATCCACCGGGCTTTTCATTGTCTGATCTGATCGCCTCCGGCCCCGGGCCGCATGATTCCTGGCGGAAGACACTGCCACCGCCCGAGGCGGGTATTGAGATGTCCGTCGGTCGGAGCGGCGCCGATTGGGAGGTGCCGTGGGATCGAACGATTTCGCGAAAGCACTTCCGCATGCTGCTCAAGGATGGCCCGCGGCTGTTGGTCCGCAAGCTGAAAGAGGGTCAAAACCCGGTCTATTTCCACGGTGACGCCCGCGAGGAATTCACCGTCATGCCGGGCGAGTGTTTTGTTGTCGGCCAAACGCGTTTCACCTTGGCGGGACGCAATACATCGCGGTCCGCTACTCCCATTTCCCCGGCCCGCGTCGATGAACAAACCTTTGACGTCAGCCAGCTGCGTGCCCATCGCTTCCGTTCCTCTGACCGACGCTTGGACGCACTGGCGCGGCTGCCCGACCTGGTCACCGGTTCGCAAAGCGATCTGGAATTGTGGGTCCGCGTGATCGATCTGTTGATGACGGGCATTCCCGATGCGATCGTTGCCGCCGTGGTCGCGGCACACGCGGGGCAGGGTGACGGGCTCGAGATTTTGCATTCGGATCGTCGCGGCGGAACCACGGATGCCGATCCGGAAGTCGGCGACGACGCCGTCGAAATCAGCCATCGTCTGGTCCGTCGTTCGGTGGATTCCGGCGAAGGCGTACTGCATCGCTGGGACCACGATACCGCCGGTGGTGGCTACACCCAGGCGGCCGAAACCGATTGGGCACTCGCCGTGCCGATTGCCTCGGGTGCGAAAACAAGTTCGCTTGCTTTGTATGTCAGCGGCCGCAGCCCCGGCGAACGTGGCGGCCAAGACCGCAGCGACGACTTGAAATTTGTCAGCGTGATGGCGGGCATGATTGGCAATTTGCACCGCATGCGGTCGCTGCAACAGCGACAATCATCCATGCGACGTTTTTTTTCGCCAACCATCATGCGGGCGATTAGCGCGGTGGACGCGAGTCCCGGTGATGCGGCAAGCGATTTTGGCAGCGACGACATGGAATCGCAGCTGCGACCGCGGACGGCGGAATTGACCGTGTTGTTTGCGGACCTGCGAAATTTTTCCGCCCGCAGCCGACAATTGGGTGACGATTTGATCGGCTTGCTCAAACAGGTCTCCGATGCACTGTCGCGCATGACGGGTGCGATCTTGAAAGCCGACGGCGTCATCGGTGACTTTCACGGCGACGCCGTGATGGGATTTTGGGGTTGGCCCATTGATGACGACCGCCGGATCGAATTGGCGATTCAGGCGGCCGGTCAAATTCACCAATCGTTTGCTCACCAAGACGAATCCTTTCGCTGTGGCGTGGGTTTGGCGACCGGTGCCGCGGTCGCCGGCGGCATCGGATCGGACGACCAAATCAAAGTCACGGCGCTGGGGCCGGTCGTCAATTTGGCAAGCCGTTTGGAAGGTCTGACCAAGCTGTTCGGAGTCCGCACGCTGCTGGATTTGGCGACGGTCAACAGCCTTTCGATGCGGAGCGGTTCCGATGCAATCGCTTGTCAACGTTTGGGTAAAGTCGAAATTCGCGGCTGGGAGGAACCGCAGCAAGTGTTTGCGTTGGCAAGCGAATTTGATGATTCGGCCGCGATCGCGTTTGAAGAAGCCTGGGACTTCGTCGATCGACGCGAAATCTCCACGGCCGTGGACCGCTTGGTTCCGATCGCGAACAGCCATCCGCCGGCGAATCTTTTGTTGCAACACTTGCGGCGCTTTGGGGCGAATTTCGATGGCGTCATTCGGCCCGGCGGCCTGCCGTGATTTCTTCGCCGGGATTTGGCCGCGTCAGTTTGATCGCTTTGGTGATCGCCAGCATGATCGGCGTTGGCGTTTATTCGACCAGTGGTTTTGCCCTGGGGGCATTGAAGTCGCCGGGGTACGTGTTGGCGGCGTGGTCGGTTGCCGGCATGATCGCGGTGTGCGGCGCGGTGGGGTACGGCTTGCTCGCGCGGCAAATCACCGAGAACGGCGGCGAGTACTTGTATCTGTCTCGCAACGTGCATCCGATTGCCGGTGTCATCGTTGGCTGGGTTTCATTCATCGCCGGTTTTAGCGGTGCCGGTGCGGCGGCGGCGCTTGGCTTCGCAAAATACGTTCCCGTGGATCAATGGTTGGGTTTTGAAGAAAGCCGTCTCGGTTCATCCAGTGTGGCGTTTGTTTTGGTCGTCATGGCGACCTTGGCACAGTGCCGCAATCATCGCGTTGGCACCGGCGTACAAAACTCGTTTGTCATGATCAAGCTGTTGGCCATCGTTGGTTTTGTGCTGTTGGCAAGCTATTTGATCGCGAGTGCTCCGGCGTCCATCGACTCCGCGGCGGACTCGGTGGCCATTGAATCGACGGCCATGCCGGTTGATGTTTCAAAACCAGACGATGCTGCCGAACCGGAAGACGCACCGGAGCCGTCGTTGTGGCAGGCGTTTTTGACCCAGGTGATGTGGATTTCATTCAGCTACACGGGGTTCAACGCTGCCATTTATGTCGCCGGCGAATCTCGGAGTGCATCCGACGTGGCCCGGTCGATGTGGCAATCGGCCGTGTTGGTGACGCTGTTTTACTTGGCGTTGAATGCCGCGTTTGTGTACTCGGCGCCGCTTGGCGACTTGCAATTCCAGCCAGACATTGCCGCAGTGGCCTCGAGGGCTTTGGGCGGCCCCAATTTGGAGTTTCCGGTCCGCGGCATGATTGGCCTGGGCCTGGCGACCAGCGTGTTTTCGGTCTTGATGGCGGGGCCGCGGGTGTACGCCAAAATGGCTTCCGAAAAAGCTTTCCCACGTTGGTTTGACGATGCCCGCCAACCGCCCACACGCTGCGTTCTGGTGCAGGGCGTGGTGATGTCGGTGTTGGTGTTTGCTAGCGAACTGGTCGGCTTGATCGAATCGCTGGCAATCGTGTTGTCCTTGTCGGCGGCGACGACGGTCGCGTCGTCATTCTGGTCCGCGTCTTTGCGGACCGCGTCTTTCCGGTCCACTGGGGGTCTTGAATTGGCGAACGCCGCCCCAATCGTCGCTGGCGCGATGGCATTGGTGTACGTCCTGGCAACGCTGATTTTGGTGGGCGTCGCATCGATCCAGTTTCCCGAGCGGGCGATTCTGGCGATTTCAATTGTTGTGATGGGTCTGGGTTGGTACTTTTTGTCGGGTCGCCGCTTTTCCAGGTCCCTTCCCGTCGATCCTTCACCAGAACCACCCGAGCCGCCCGCATTGTGACGCTGCTGTTTATCGATCCGGAATTTTGCAATCACCGGCCGCCCGGCCGTGGTGATGAAACACGGCATCCCGAATGCCCGCAACGGATCGAGGCGATCGAAGCGGCGCTTGAATCGATCTCGGGCAACGGTATGCAGCGGCTGGAAACCGGCCAAGTCGCCAGCGATTCCAGTTTGCTGCGGGTCCATACCGGTGAACACCTGGGTAAGATCCAAGATCTGTCGACCGCCGGTGGCGGTTGGGTCGACTCGGACACATATGTCGGTGAAGCATCCGATCGCGTCGCGAGATTGGCGGCGGGAACCGCGTGTTTGCTGGTTGACCGAGTGGTCGCGGGTGCGGCGATCAACGCGATGTTGATCGCACGTCCGCCCGGCCATCATGCGACGGCAAACACCGCGATGGGCTTCTGCATTTTTAACACCATTGCCGTGGCGGCGGCCCACGCGCTGACGCATGCCGGGATCGATCGAGTTTTGATCGTTGATTTTGATGTCCATCACGGCAATGGGACCCAGGACATCTTTTATCGAAGCGATCAAGTTGGTTTCTTGTCGATGCATCGCGAGAATTTTTACCCGCACACGGGCACGGCGCTGGAAACCGGCGCCGGCGCGGGGGTCGGCTACAACGTCAACGTTCCCATCCCGGCGGGCACACCCATCGACGAACAAATGCGACGCTTTGATGAATCACTGACCGCATTGGCCGATCATGTACGGCCGAACCTGGTGCTGACCAGCGCCGGCTTTGACGCGCATCATATGGACCCCGTTGGCAATCTCGCTTGGCACGACGAACACTTCGAACACGTTGCCCAGCGGATCGCGACGGTTGCCCAGCAATACGCCGGCGGTCGCTGGGTCAGTGTGCTGGAGGGGGGTTATCATCCGCCGTCGCTGGCCGAAAGCGTCCTGGGCTATTTGCACATCAAACAACAAAGCGAGACAGGATGTTGAAGCGTTGTCATTTGGTTTGGATCACGGGCGTCGTTTGGATCGTGCTGGGAACCACCGCCAGTGCGGTGGATGTTGTGGTCGTGTGCGATGCCAGTTTTCGCGAGGCGATGCAGCCGTGGACGCGGGACCGTGAAGAGCAAGGTTTGGACATCGCGTGGGTGGCGCCGCAGGTTTCGGCGGTGCGCCAGGCGGCGGTCATCCGCGATGTCGCCGACGAAGACACGAAAAATGTGCTGTTGGTCGGCGCCGCCCCAGTCTTTGGTAGTCATCGTGTGGGCAGCCAAATTCCCATGTTTCGCGAGCCGACGACGGTGACGCGGAAGTTTCAATCGACACTAGATTTTGTTACCGATCGCGGCTACGCCGATTTGAATCGCGATGGTTCGCCCGATGCCGCCGTCGGCCGGTTGCCGGTCCGCACGGTCGATGAACTTCGCGTGGTGCTGGGCAAGATTTTGCGAAATGATCGCAGCCTTGATTTTGGCACTTGGCGGCGGAATGTCGAATTGGTCGGCGGCGTGGGTGGGTTTGGGCCGTTGATCGACACGACGATTGAAACGGTCACCCGCAGCATCCTGACGGCCAGTTTGCCCAAGGAAACGTCAACCGGCTTGTTGTACGCGTCACCGGGACATCGCTTTTTTCCCCGGCGACGGAGTTTTCGCGAGGCCGTTGTGAAGCGCTACCAAAGCGATTGCCGGTTTTGGGTTTACGCGGGCCATGGCCGGATCACCGAACTGGATCGTTTTCCCCGCACACGCTTGGGGCGGCCGATCCTGGACGGGCCCGCGATTGGCCGATTGCCAACACGCGATCGGCCCGCGCCGATCGCGCTGTTATTGGCGTGCTATACGGGCGCCCTGGATGCACCGGAGCGATCGTTTGCCGACCAATGGGTGACCCATCCCGGTGGACCCACGGCCCTGATCGCCGGGTCACGAGTGACAATGCCTTACGGGAACGCGTCATTGGCACTGCGTTTGATCGACGGGATCTATACCAGGCGTGATCGTACGTTGGGCGAAAGCTGGGTGCGGGCGATCCGCAGTTTGGAAGACCCCAACAGCGAGGTGCCCGGCGCGACGGGGAAATGGGTCGATTCGCTTTCGGCGGTGCTTAGCCCCGCCCGGGGTGAATCGGCCGCCGAGCGACTGGAGCACGCGTCGCTGTACCAATTGTTGGGCGATCCGACGATGAAGTTGCACCCGCCGCGTGAATTGCGGATCGACGCACCGCGCGGCATTCCATTTGGCGAAGTGTTAAACATCGAAGTGGAAAGCGACATCGCCGGGACGCTCACACTCGGTATCGATCGTCCGCTTGGCAGCGATGCAATGGGCCGTGATGAACGCGGCGGCGACGAATTCAGCAATCCCAACGAACGAACGCTGCTGCAATGCCAGCACCCCATCCGCGCCGGCGTCGCGACGACGATCACCCTGGATTTGAAACGCGTGACAGCCGCCAAGAGTTCACCCAGCGAAGATTCACCCAGCGTTCATGCACCAAGCGCTAATTTACCCAGCGGATGGGTCCAAGTTTGGGCCCATGTCGCCGGTGACCAAGCGTGGGCCGCCGGTGCTGTTTCGGTAAACATACGCGATCAGGAAAAGCCAACTTCCCAGTAACGCCGCCGCATTGACGCTGGTCAGAATGCGAGTCGTGATCTCGTTTTCGAAACGCCCAACGACGAAGCCCGCCGAGGCGTAGTTCCAAAGCGGCGCGGTGATCGCGATCGCCAGCGTGATTCGCGATGTTCGATTCCAGTTTTCCCAGCCCGCCGATCCGATCGCGATCGCAATCGCGGGAATCACCAACAATAGCCCGTCGTAAAATTGGTGATAAACCGAGATCGTTACGGTCAGCAGCAATAGCGTCGCGGTGGGTGACGTCAGCGAGGCCCCGTGATTCCAATTGTCTTGCTCACGCGCCTGCGACTCACTCTGCTGTAATTTACGCCGCCGCCATTGATGATGCAGCAACCCGCCCGCCGGTAGCAGCATCAAAAACATCGATCCCAGGTGCACCCAATCGTTTGGCGACAAACGCAGCCATTTGGCGATTAGCGACAGCGAATCGATTCGCGTCCAGGAATTCACCGGTGATTCCGACGGAACGGCGCGATGGCTGGCCTGGGTGGCTTGAATTTGCGATGACCAATCGGACCAGGATGTCGTCGCGGGGTCCGATCCGGCCGCGATGATCCACGCGATCGGGCCGAAGGTCAACAACACGCTGAGCGTTCCGCCGATCAACAAGGCTTTGAAGTTTCCACGGGCGAGCATCAAACATCCCAGCGGCAACACGAAGGTCGGTTTAATCGCGACAAACAGCAACGCGATTCCCGAAACCAGGGGCCGGCGGTCGGCGAAGAGCAACGCGATCCAAACCCCCAAAATCAATTCGAACGTGAAGTATCCATTCAGGATCGTTGCGTGTACGGCTCGTGTGGCCATCAAGCCGGCGAAGGTGACGCACCATGCCGTCGATGGTCGAATCTCCCAGAGTTCGTACCAACGCGTTGTGGTGACGACGATCGACGACATCGCCGCGATCAGCACCAACTGCAGTGCCATAAACAGCACTTCGGCCAGGCGTAATGGCAGCACTGCCAGCGGAAAGTGGGCGATCAAAACCCAGGGTGAAAACAACGGAATCGGACGGCTGACCGGATACGCGGCCGCGTAGGCCTCCGAATACGGACTGATCCCATCCAGCAGTGCCCGCGCGGGAAAATACAGGCCATTGTGAAAATCACACAAACCCTGCAAGTCCGCGTTGAACGGCCCCGGCACGCTGTACCGACGCACGATTCGCACGCACGTCGCCGCAAATACCAAAACCGCGAATGTGACCGCCAAGACCGCGATCGTCCGGTCGCGACGTTTCATGCGGTTTCGGTTCCCAGCAAACGCCTGGTCGCCAATCGCACGTCATCCTGCCGCATCAACGATTCACCGACCAACATCGCGTGGGCACCGCCGATGGCGACCCGCCGAGCATCCTCGGGTGTGTGAATACCGCTTTCGGCCACCAACAAGCGATCGAGCGGCAGTTTCGCGCCGACGTCCAAACAATGCTGCAGGTTTGTTTCAAAGGTCCGCAAATTGCGATTGTTGACGCCGATCAAAGGGGCGCCGGTGTCCAGCACCGCGTCCAGATTTTCGATTTCGTACAGTTCAATAAGAGCGTCCATGCCCAGACCCACGGCATGTTCGTAAAGATCTTTTAGTTGCACTGGAGAAAGGCATTCGGCGATTAGCAGAACGGCGTCGGCTCCGGCGGCGCGGGCTTGGTCGATTTGGTAGTCGTCGATGATGAAGTCTTTGCGCAGGATCGGCAGCTCGGTGGCCGCACGAACGCCGTGCAGATCTTCCAGTGATCCTTGGAAAAAGGGTTGGTCGGTGAGCACGCTGATGCACGTCGTGCCGCCGTCGGTGTACGCGGCAGCGATGCGGGGCGGGTCGAAATCGGCGCGGATTTGGCCCGCCGAGGGGCTGGCGCGTTTAACTTCCGCGATCAGTGCGATTGGGGGCACTGCGGCTGGGGCGATCGGGGGCACTGCGGAAGCCGCATCCGGAAGCATGCCGGATGCGGCACCGGCGGCCGACTCCGGTGCAAGCAAGTGATTTTCGTTCAAACGGCGGCCGACACGCTGGGCGATCGCCCGCACGAAGCCGCGTGGGGCCGGCGCGTCGGCGATGGCCGCGGCAAGCCGATCGGGCGGACACTGTTGTCGGTCGCGAGCGACGGTTTGACGCGTCGTTTCGACAATTCGCTCAAGAACATTCACGCGCGCTGGTCGCCGGTCAGTGTTTGAAGTGGCGACGCGAGGTCATCACCAACGGGATGCCATGTTGTTGACAGGCATCGATGACTTCGCCGTCGCGTCGTGACCCGCCCGGTTGGATGATCGCGGCGATACCGGCGTCGGCGGCGGCCTCGATCGAATCGGGAAACGGGAAGAACGCATCGGAGGCCAACACGGCGCCTTCGCAGCGGTCACCGGCCTTGTCGATCGCGATTTCCACACTGTCCACGCGGCTCATTTGACCCGCGCCGACGCCAACCAACGACGTATCCTTGGCCAACACAATGGCGTTGCTTTTGACATGCCGCACCATTTCCCAGCCGAACGCGATGTCGTCCCACAGGGCGTCGGGAACCTTGATCTCGGTGGCGGTGTTCCACTGCAGCGGCGAACTGGTCATGCGGTCAAAATCCTGCACCAACATGCCGCCGCTGATGAATCGTTTGGAAAGTGCCGGCGGGGGATCATCCAATCGACCGACCTGCATCAATCGCACATTGTCGCGCCATTTAGGTTTGGTGGTCAGCAAACCGACCGCTTCGGCGGAAAAGTCCGGTGCCACGATCGCCTCGATAAACAAACCGGGCTGACAGAGCATTTCGGCGGTTTGGGTGTCGATCGTGCGGTTCATGCCCAGCACCGAACCGAAGGCCGACAGCGGGTCACCGGCGAGTGCTTTTTCGCAGGCGTCGGCCAATTGGTCGCTGATGGCCGCGCCGCAGGGATTGTTGTGCTTGATGACCGAAACGGCCGGCGAACCGAGCGAGCGGACGATTTCTAGTGCCGCGTCCAAATCCAACAAATTGTTGTAGGAAAGTTCCTTGCCGGAAATTTGGCGAGCGGAAACCAAGTTGGCCGAACGCTCCGACGGATCGGAATACACGGCGGCGCGTTGGTGCGGGTTTTCGCCATAGCGAAGTTGGGTCTTTCGCCGCATCGACAAGTTCAAGGTTGCCGGGAACGACCCGCCCACGGTGTCGCCCCGCAGGAAATCAGCAATGCCGCGGTCGTAACCGGCGGTGTGTTCAAACGCGGCCGCGGCAAGGCGTTCGCGAAGCCGTCGGTCGGTTCCGCCATAGCGGTCCAACTGGTCGATCAATTCGTGATACTGTTCGGGGCTGGTCGCGATCGCGACGTCGCCGTGGTTCTTAGCGGCGGCGCGAACCAGCGACGGACCGCCGATGTCAATCTGCTCGACGCATTCGTCGTAGGTCACGCCCGGTCGCGCCGCGGTGGCGGCAAAGGGGTACAGGTTGACGATGACCAAATCAAAGGGCACGATCCCAAACTGTTCGATCGTTTGCATGTGGTCTTCGCGATCACGCATCGCCAAAATCCCACCAAAGATTTTGGGGTGCAGCGTTTTGACGCGGCCATCGAGCATTTCGGGGAAGCCGGTGTAGTCCGAAACGTCCAACACTTCGACGCCCGATTGTTCCAGGTGTCGACGCGTACCGCCGGTGCTGTACAACGTCACGCCCTGGTTTTGCAGTCCGATGGCAAGGTCGACCAATCCCAGCTTGTCACTAACGCTAACCAGGGCACGACGGATGGGGACAAGATCGGACACGGAATGGCCAGCGTGGGCGAGCGAAATGGGGCAACAAACAAACCCCGCTTGTGTAGTCGGCCGGTCCCACAGGGTCAAGCAAGGCGGCGGTGAAATGCCGTTTTCGCATCATCGTCTGCCACCCCGAATGTTCAAACCCGACCGAATTTCTTTTGCACGCTGACCGGCCCTCCATGCTGTCCTCCGTCGGCCAGGTACTTCACGTGGCCCTGCCGCTGGTCGTCAGCACGGGCCTGTTTTCGTTGGCGTTGTTCGTCGACCGAACGTTTTTGTTGTGGCATGACGGCCAGTCGATGGGGGCGGCCTTGTCGGGTGGCAACGCCTTCTGGGTACTGATTTGCATTCCCATGGGCACCGTTTCGATGACCGGAGCGATCGTGTCCCAGTACGTCGGCGCGGGACGCGAGAGAGACGTCGGCCGTTTCATGTGGCAAAGCGTTTGGTTCTCGATGGCTGTCGCCCCGTGGGCGATTTTGGTGTCGCAATTCGCCGGCGACATTTTCGTTTGGACAAACCAACCCGCCGCCCTGGTGCCCATCCAAGCGGCGTATTTGCGGACGCTGATGATTGGCGCCGTGGGCCAAGTCATGGAAACGGCATTGTCGGGTTTCTTTAGCGGCACCCAGCGGACGCGGACCATCATGGTCGTTTCCATCATTGCCGCGGTGATTAACATCGTCGGCGATGGGGTGCTGATTTTTGGCGTCGACGAAAGTTGGCTGCCGCTAACGATTCCACCGCTCGGCATTGTGGGGGCGGGGATCGCCAGCAGCATTTCGTTCTGGTTCAAGGCACTTGCTTACGGCTATCTGCTGTGCCGCCCGGAATTATCAAGCCGCTATGGCGTTCGCCGCGGCCTCGCCTGGGACAAGCATCTGATTGGCAAGCTGCTGTTCTTTGGTTTTCCGACCGGCTTGATGTACATCACCGAATCGGGCGCCTTTGCCGTAATCATGATCATGATCGGCACGCTGGGGGATCTGCCGCTGCGAGCGACCACGATGGCGATCAACTTCAACATGATCGCGTTCATTCCGCTGGTGGGTGTTTCGATCGCCGCATCGGTGCTGGTCGGAAACGCGTTGACCCAGTCGGATGCGCGGACACGACAAACGGCCGCGCCGGCAAAGGAAACGGATACGTTGGCAAAGGACACCGATAGGTTGGCAAGCCAAGCTGATTCGGATTCGCCGCAAGCATCCTCGGTAGAAATCCAAGTGGATGCCGAGGCGATACAAGCATCCCCCGAGGCGATACGCCTGGCACACGCGTCGCTGGGATTGGGGCTGCTTTATGGTTTGATCTGGGCGATGATTTATGCCTTCGCCCGGCCCGCCTTGTTGGCGACCTACCGTGGGGGCAGCCAGCCCGACGCGGTGACCGAGGCGGCACTGGAGGTCGCCGATGGCTTGTTGGTTTTCGTCGCTTGGTACATTGTGGCCGACGCGATCCAATTGGTGTTGGCCGGTATCCTCCGCGGCGCCGGCGATACA
>JBCCRW010000103.1:0-15313 GCA_039201055.1 Planctomycetota bacterium
CGGCGTCCAGCAGCCAGGGTAGTAATTGGGTGCCTCGGTCGCGGCCCAAGCTTCGCAATTGTTGGGTGGCCACTCCGACTTCCCCGGGGCGCCGAATCCCCGCGGCCGCCACCGCATCCTCCAAACGCCACGCGCGGCCGCTGCGCTCAAAATACTGCACCACCGTGGTCGCCAAGCCCAAACGCCGCAGGCCCCAGGCAATTTGCGGCAGCAGGGCGACGGGTTTCTGGCCGCCGGTGATCAGTTTGTCCAGTTGTTTGAGTGCTTCGGCGGCATCGCCCACGGCGATCGCGTCGGTGATTTGCCACACCGTTTTGCCCTGCCAACCGCCCACCACATCGTCGACCAGTTTGGTGCCGATCGTTTCCCCAAGGGGCAAGCAGACGGACAATTTGGCGATTTCGGTATCGATCATGCCCAGGTCATCGCCCAACATTTCAAACAGTGAATCGATCGCGTCTTTGTCAATTTTGCATTGATGCCGCGGTGCAATGTATTGGCTGACAAATTTCCGGCGCGAAGCGGCGGAGATCCCTTTTTTGGAATCACTCGCATTGCCACAAAAGACAATGCGGAAATGCTTGTCGATGGCTTTATAGATCTTGGTGTTGGATGCCAGCGTTTCGGTTTCGATGATCAAACGCGAGGCGGCGGTGGGCTTGGCCAGATAGTCTTCGATTTGCCCGCGATGGGCGGAAACAAATTTGTCGCCGCCGCGGATGACGATGCTTTTTTTGCCACCCATATCGAACAGCGATGCGGTCGCCAAATCATCGCGAATATCGGACCAGGCCGTCGCGTCGCCCTCAACGTCCGTGCGATCATCGTCGCCCACGACCGCCGCGATTGACCAACTTCGAAGCGTCGAATCGTTGCCATAAACCGCAACCACATCCGGGCAGTTTTCCGGTGTCCGGGTCAAGAATTCGAAGGCGTGCGATGCGGGCATGACAGAACGATCGAAAAGCAGGCAGTACGCCGGCCGGTTTCCGTGTGGACGGGCCGGCGGGCGTGTCAGTTTGGCTTGATGAAAGCGTGCTGGCGATGGGGGAGAGGGGATGCTGGTTTCCCGCAGAAAAAGATGGCAATTCTGAATCCATCGCGACGGCGTTTGCGAAGCGGTTTATCGAGCGGCGACGGGAGAGGCGTCGTTGCGCGCCAAAGCGTCTGGAACGAGCGAGTGCGATCCTCGTTCCGGGGGCGACGGTGTGCGAGTCCGGCGCTTCCCCGCCGTCCGTGTCCGTCCCGTGGTGAGCGGTTTTCCCCCGATGTCCAAAATTGGAGTACATTGCAGGTCGAACCTTCGAATTTTCGAACCTCATCGGAGCTTGGTTGTATTGGCCCAACGGCAAATCGGATGCGCCCCCAATTTAGACGCACAGAAAACTCGGGATGCCAAGGTTCTGCTCGCCGTCGCTTCGGGAACATCAGAAGCCATGCAGACGTGCGTGGCCACGTTCGGCGATCTCGTGTGGACGATCGCCCGGCGGGGTGTCGGACCGGATGCTGCCGCCGATGTTGTTCAGGAGGCGTTTCTGTCCATTTGGAAGGACGCCGCGCGATTCGACCCGGCACGCGGTTCGGCGAAGACCTTTGTTGCGGTTCTTACGCGACGCCGGATGATCGATTACCAACGACGGCAACCCGGCGGCACGCGGGTGTCCGGCGAGGATCAGAACGTTTGCGAGTCGGTGGCCTCCGGCGATGCCGGGCCGGATCAACAGGCACAATCGCGCGACGCCGCCGGGCAAGTCGGTGACGCGATCGCTCGTTTGGATCCCCCCAAGCCTGAGTTGCTACGGATGGCCTACTACCAAGGCCTATCGCATTCAAAAATCGCCGAGGCGACCGGGATGCCCCTGGGAACCATCAAAACACATTTGCGGAGGGCCATGGAGTCGCTTCGCGTTAGCCTCCAACCGTTGGAGGAAACCTCATGAATTCGAATGACGGAAATGGCCAGCTGCTGCCATCGATGAACGACGAAATCTTGCAAGCCGAGGTTGCGGTAGCCTTCGCGGATGGTGACCTGCATTCGATGCCCGAAGCAGTGCAGCGGCTTGTGGCCGGTGATATTCAAGCGTTTTTGGCGGGCAGGGAGAGCGTTGCACCCCCGAGCGGCGGCGATTCGGACCCGAGCGGCGATGTTTCAGACGGGGCCGCTCCCGCCCGGGCCACACCGCTGACATCGGACCACCCGGAGACGCCGAATGGACCGGCGTTTCCAAGTGAACCGGCGTTTCCAAAGGAGCCGGCGGCGCTGAATGACGCCGTGTGGTCCCGTCATGGGTACACCCGGTGGTTTGCGGCCGCGGCGGTGATTGGCTTGTTGGCCAGCTTCGGCTTTGGGTTTTGGGCCGCGCGACTTGGCAACCCCGTCGTGATCCAATCGTTGCCTGATGGGGTGACGGGGGACGACTTCAACGCGGACGATCCGAAGCCGGCCGTCGCACCCGAGCAGTGGGCGGCCGATCCCGGTCGCCTGCGTTCACGTTTCGCCGCCACCAAGGACGCGGGGCCGGAATTTCGTCAAGTTCAAGGCGAGGTGATTTGGGATCGCGATCAGGAGACCGGTTTCATGCGTTTTGCCGGGTTGCCCATCAACGATCCCGACGAGGCGCAATATCAGTTGTGGATCATCGACCCGGACCGAGGCGAGATTCCAGTGGACGGCGGCGTCTTTGACATCACGTCCGCCGAGGCTTGGGTGCCGATTGACGCCAAGCTTTCGGTACCCGGAGCGGAAGTCTTTGCGATCACTCGTGAAGCCCCCGGCGGCGTCGTCGTCAGCGACGGGCCGCTGTTGTTGGCCGCCAAGCTCGGAACCTAACGTCTTCGATGCCGCCCCGCGATCATTGGCACGCTTCGGATTGAAACGGTTTCGAAACACTTTTCCAATCCGAAATGCGTATCCAATCAGACAAATCACTTGTGAACTGATTCCACCGCGAATTGGTCTTCACGACGGCTCGCACCCGCTGTAGTCGTACAAAGTTGATCATTGAGCGTTGCAAGCATCTTAAGAATCGGATTGTCGCGACAACCGACGGGCGACTTCTATCGAAGCGCATCCTACCGAAGAAAAAACTTTGCCCGCGCTAATCGACGGCGGCGATCGGCAAGTCCATTCGTCCCACCATTTATCTTCTTCGTGATTGCGAGTAGGTCATCCGAATCAGCCAGTTTCGAGAGCTTGTGCCGTTCCCAGAACCAGATGCTAACTTCGACGGACAGGAGCGGAGAGCTTGCGATCTTTTTCGCATTGCTCCCGGTGGTGAAGTCGACGTAGTCGGCTTGCGGAATTCGGGAATCTGAAAATCTTTTGTAGTTTTCGCGTCCCGTTAGTTGGATTAGCCCTCGGCCTTTGAACTTTTTTCCGTCACCCGTTTCCGTGTTAC
Source organism: Planctomycetota bacterium (assembly GCA_039201055.1). Classification (GTDB taxonomy): domain Bacteria; phylum Planctomycetota; class Planctomycetia; order Pirellulales; family Pirellulaceae; genus Rubripirellula. The sequence goes on from JBCCRW010000103.1 coordinate 3,399, forward strand.
CTAGGTCCTTCCGACCTTCATAGGCTTCACCCGATGCCAGCTCTTCGGTATAGCGAAGTCCACCTGATTCGTGTCCGATTTGGGCAAGGAAGTGGGCGCGGCGAAGTCTTGTATTCATTTTTGCTTGATTCATCTGACGGAGCAAATGCGGAGCGAATTTGTTGACCCTCGCTTCGCTTGCCGAAATAAAAATGCCGCGCAAGATGACCGTCGAAAAGTCTTTTGGGACACCGTCTCGCAACGCCAAAATGGTCTTTGCGGTGGGCCCGGGCGGGTCGACACGACCGTCTGGTTTCTTGGTCTTCTGAACAACCCGTTGGAACTCTTCGATAACGCGTATCGTATTGCGACCAGCCTTGCCATCGATCTGTAGCTTTCGAAGCGGTCCAATTCGACCAAGATTCAGATTAAGCAAATACTGAATCGTCTTAACGTCGGTTGAATTGGAATTTCTAACACCCTTTCCGACACTTGTCCGGATGCACATACTTTACCTGGGTCGACTCGGCAGCTGTCAAAAAGCAAGGGAGTTTAACAGAATCACAGTCAGTCGATGCGTTTCGGTAAAGACAAAGACCCATCGGATTCTTTCCCATCTACACCAAGCTAGCAAAGTAATCATCGACCGGGCTGGAGGCATCGGACGCTTCCTCGGATGCATCGCCCAGCTTTTCGGCACGGTCGCCCGCCAAGTCGTCCAGGACGGAATCCAGAGCGATTTCGCTGGGCGAATCAAAGACGCTGATCTTTTCAGCCGGTTTGAACGTTTCGCGAACCTCGTCGACCGGCACCGCCGCATCGCCCAGTTTCGCCGCATCGCCCAGTGTCGCCCCAGCGCCCAGTGTCGCCCCAGCGCCCAGTGTCGCCCCAGCGCCCAGTGTCGTCAGCGAGCTGGCGTAGACGCCTTGCGAGATTGGCACAAAGGTGGATCCCGCCGCGTTCCAGTCCGCAAATTCTCCCTCGCCGTTGCCGCCGTTTTGGCGACGCAGTTCGTTGATGACCTGCAACGCGTCGAGCGGTGAAACGTTGCCGTCGCCGTTCACATCGGGGAACGGTGGACGGATCGCCGGAAGTGGATCGGTCGCCAAATCGATCGCGCCGCCGGCACGACGAATCATGTTCAGGATTTGCAGGGCATCCAGCGGTGTCACCACGCCGGACGCGTTGACGTCGAAGACGCCGTCCGCATTTTGGAACGCGTTGACCGAAACCGTGATGGCGTAATCTTCGACTTCGCCGCGAACCGCCAGGGGTTCGCCGGCGGCGCGATCGCCCAGCGGCCCAATGCCATCTTGGTCGGACAATCGGAACCGGGCGTAGATATTGCCCAGGACCGCATCGGCGGGAACGTCGATAAGCGGCTGGAATGAAAAGTCCGGATCGATCAGGCCACCGGGCTGGTCAATCGAACGGAAACTTTGCCGTTCGGAATCTTCAAAGACGCCGTTGCCGTTCCAGTCGAACCAGAAATCCAAGAAGAATGGTAAATCATCGGGTGCTTCGACGTTGATATTCAGCTGCGTGGTGAAGCCCTTGCGTAGCGGCGGAATCACCACACCATCGTCATCGTCCAGCCCCGGGATGCGGGCGTTGTTTTCGGCCGTCACACTGCCATCGCCGTCAACCGTCGCACCCAGCGAGAAGCCATCGAGCACATTGTGCCGCGGCCCGTTTTCTTCCAACAGCGAAGTGTAGGGCTCCGGTGCATCGCCGTAGTCAAAGCCGCCACCGATAAAGACCGTCAGTTCGGTGCGTCCGTCGGCCGGGTTGCTTTGCAACGCGTTGCCAACCTGGTCCTGAATCGTCAACGCTTCGACGGCACCGACACCCAGCACGCCCTGGACGCCCTGGATAAAGAGCCGCGTGTCGACAAGCGACGTGGGGAAACTGGTGATGTTCGCGTCTTCGACGGCGCTTTGCAGCTTCGCAGCCACGGTCAGTGCCGAATCGTCCAGGTTCAAAACGACGGGGATCGTCGGACCCTGGCCGGGAAGATCGTTTTGAGTTAGCGCCGTGTCGCCCACATCCAAGAAGTAGGTGATTCCGCCACCCAGGAAGACTCGGCCAAAGCCCTGGTTGGACGGCGCGAGCCCCAATCCGGCGCCACCAATTGCGATGACGAGCGCGTCGGCGAGTTGGTCCAGGGAGTTCCCGACGGCGTAGTTGACCGGAATGTTTTCCGGTTCGCTGACGGTCCCGTTGCTGGTCAATTCAAAGACCACGGGGTCCTGGGCACCGCGGCTGATCGAGAACGTATCACCCACATCGACGCCGTCGATTTCACCATCTTCGCTGGGGATATTGATCCCGAATCCGGTGCTGGTCCCCACGTTGCCCGCGACGGCAAAGAAACCGCTGGAACTGGTCACGGTGGTCAATGGGTTGTCATTGATCACTTGAACGCGGTCCCCCGATGCAACCGCTTGAACGTTAATCAACGTATTGGCGTTGATGGCGGCCGCAAGCTTGGCGGCCACCACATCGCCGTCATCAAATTCATTGAAGGCGACGGGGACACTGTCGATGGAAGCCGCGGCGTCGTCGTCAAGTTCAAAGACGACGGTGTTGACCCCGTCAAAGATTTCAAATTCGACACCATCGGCGGTGCCGGCCAACAACGACGACGCGGAGATTTGAATCGAGATGCCGGATTCGTATTCGAAGCGAACCAATTCGCTGTTTTCATCGCGGATTTGAAAGACCGACCCATCGGCAATCTGATCGGCATCGAGGGCCTGGATGACGGCGTCGGCTCCGTTAAGGATTCGAATCAGATACGTCGAATTCTGTTCAAACACCCCTGCCGTCGGCGTCAAACGGATCACGTTGTCGGTCGGGTTGTAACCGAAGCGGTAATCGACACCTTCCACCAGCGGGATGTTGTTTTCCAGCAGCAGGATGGATCCGGTGTTGATGGTCAGGTCATTGATACCGCTGCCCGGCGTCACGTCGGCCGGTGCCAAACCGTCGACCAATTGAATGTCAAAGAAATTCGGCGGGCTGGCGACGGTCACGAATCCCGCTTCCAATCCGACGCTGGCCGCCTGCGGATTCAACAGCAGGGCGCGTGGACCGACCTGGTCACCACGATCGCTGGCACCGCGGTCCTTGAACACTCGATCGCCCAATCCGCCGGGCGGTTCGACATTGGGATCATCGATCCGCAGCACACCGTTGACATCGAACTCCGGTGCAAGCGTCGGTGTGGCTTGCAGGCCGATGGCGGTCTTGACGGTGGTCAGCGACGGCCGTTCGTTGAGCGAATCGATCGACGCGTCGATCGTGGCCGCGCCGGCGACGGGCGTGAATACCAAACTGGCCGGTCGGAAGAACAATTCCTCGGAATCGGCAATGACCTCGTCGAATTGACCCAGCGAAGTCGCACCGATGATGTTGTTTTCGTTGCGGTAATACGAATTGGCACCCAAGACGGGAGCGGCATTGGCACCGACATCGATGCCAACGGCCGAGTTGGAAATGACGTTGTTCAGCAGCGTCGGCGTCGCGTTTCCGGTAATCGTGATGCCGGTGCCGCCGGCATCGAACCGGTCGACGGTAATGGTGGACAGGGCACCGACGGCATCAATGTCCGCACCACGGGCTTGGCCGGGGACGTTTTCGCCCTGGCGAAGATCGGTCAAGCGGACGAATCCAAAGCGGTCTTCCGAACCGAAGCCAAAGGCATCAATGTCGACCTGATTCTGGATACCGCCCAGCACGCCGACGTCGAAGAATTGGTTGCCATCGCGACTGATTTCGACACGAACCGATTCGATCGCACCGGTTTCGAACACGATCAAGTCGGGATTGCTGTCGCCCGAACCGGTCAACAGGTTGTCGCCGAAGCCGAGCACGATCGAGCCGCCAAAGCCCAGCGACACGGTGTCGGTCCCATCGACGGGTTCCGAGCCACGGCCAACGACCTGGGGGGCGCCCAGTGCGTTGCCGGCGTTGGTGAACTGGCCACCCGGCGCGTTGGCCGGGTCGCTACCGGCAACGTAATCCACCACTTCATCGGCAAACGAAATCTGACCCGACGGGAACAGCACTCCGTTGAATGTGGCCTCGGGCGTCGAGGGCCGCGAGGAGACCGAGCCGCCCAGGATCGTGTTGTTGACAATCTTATCCAGCGATGCGGGGCTGGAGTTTGCCAGATCGGGTTGTTCGATGCCCTCGATGGAAATGCCACCCAGTTCGTTGAAGGCCAGGATGTTGCTGCGAAGCACCACTCCGGGATCCAGGTTCTCGGAATTCAGTTCCACCAAGTTGCGTGGGTAGCGAACGATCGAATCGACTTCCAAGCCGCCGAGGGTTGCGGTTTCGCCGCCGGCCAGTTCGACACCAAAGTCGCGATTACGAAGGAAGCGGCTTTGTTCGACAATCAACACGCCGGTCTCACGCTGGCGGTTATCGTCACCACGCCGGTCGGCGCGGTCGACATTGGTCAGCACGCCGGTGTCGTCGTTGACTTCGACCTGCCCGTAAAGGTTGATTGACGATTCGCCCGGCGAACCGGTGATCGAGCTGAACGACGCTCGCACATCCAGTTGGGAAACGACATCGTCGCGGTTGATGGCGTCGATGACTGCGGTAGCGACTTCCGTCGCCGTCTGCAAACGCGGCAACCCGGTCAGTGGATCGGTCAAACGGAACGGGACGCGAACCGCCGTGGGTTCGTTCAAGCCGTTGTCCAGTTCTTCTTGATCGAATTCAAACGTGACCACGGTCCGGCCATCATCGATCGTAAAGTTTTGACCGTCGCGAAGTTCCCCCGAACCCCGCACGCCGATCGAAACCGAATCGGTCAACCGGGCATTGGTATCGAAAGCTCGGAAACGGGTATCGGCCGCGACGGCATCGACATCCTGGGTGTCGTCGGTGATTGGATTGACGGTGGTGTATTCGCTGGCGTCGCGAATCTCCAGGGTGTACGTTCCCGCTTCGACGCCGGTGACCGGTTCATCGGGTTCGGGGAATGCGAAACGCGGATCGGTGACGAAGCTCGCGTTACCAATAGGATTGCCGCCGGTGACCAATTCACCACGTTCGGCAAAGCCGATGATGAAGTCGTCCAGGTAAACGCCTTCGAAGTTGTTGTTTCGGGCACCGGCGACGGCACCGCCACCGAATTGGTCCCCGAATCGCTCGCTGCCGGGCACAAAGGGCCCGGGATCAAATAGCGTCAAGCCCGCCAGGCGGACTTCGTTGTTGGTCACGGGCACCAAGTCCACGTTGCCGGCCAACAATTCCTCAGCGACGACGGCTTGGACGGATGCCGCGACTTCGGCGGCGGTGTTGGCGCGGCTGACCGGCACCGCGATGCCGTCAAAGGGCGTCTGTCCGGAAACCTGCAGCAGCCCTAACGGATCGACATCGACGATGATATCGGCATCGGTGATGACCTCGACCGTGTTGTCGATGACGGGAAATTCAAAAGTCGCCGGCGGTACCAGGACGGGCGGATTGGCGGTGATCGTCGCCGCAAATATCGATGCGACCTCGTTTGCCGAAAGACTGCTTAGATCATCCGGGCGGGTTGCCAGCGGCACCGCGACCTCGGCCGCGCCGATCGTTCGCGTGCCATCGTCAAGCACATAATTCGTGCCGCTGACCGTGACGACCGCACGTGCCGTGTTGTCGCCCGCGTACAGCTGTTGGAGCGCCAAACCGGTCGGCATGGTGATGCCCGGGGCAAAGTCGATGACGAAATCCAAGTCGGCAACGTTGAAGCTTTGACCTTCCACCAATTGCGATGCGGGAAGGGTTCGCAGGCTGGTCGATCCCGTCGTCGTCCCGCTGGTTGCGAATTCGATTCGCAGCCGCAATCCCGATTGTCCGGCGAATTCGTCCAGTGGGACGCGGACTTGACGCCAAGAATCGGTGGAATCCCACAGTTGTTGCACGCTGACGTCGATGCTGTCGTCGTAGGCCGGGAACGCCACCGGATCGGGATCATCAAAGGGGTCGTCGCTTTCGCCCGGCCCGCGAGCGGTGTTGTTGGTCGCCAGCAAATGCTGCGTGCCATCATCGGCAATGACGTACACCCGGAGCGAATCGGTGTCTGTGGTGATGCCGTCATTTTGGTCGGATTCCAAGAAGTAATTGAAGTACAACGTGGGAGCATCGGCCGGCGCGACGCCGCCCAAATCAAAGTCCAAACTTTCGATTGCACCGCGAGCACCACCGGGGAAGTTGTAGGTGTTCTGCTGCAGGTTGGGGTCTTCGCTATTGAGATAGTTGGAATCGAAGGCCGCATTTTCGAAATTGAACGCGATCGATGTTTGTCCCGCGACGCCGGCGCCGGTGCCGTCAAAGGGCTGCTGCACGCCGTGCCCGGGGTCGGCACCCCGGGTGCCCGTTGTGTGCCACAGGTTGTAGGCCAGCGTGCTGAAATCCAGTCCACGGGCATTGGCCAATCCCGTCGAGATCATCGATTCGCCACCGGCAAAGATCGGCTGCAGTTCGCCGTCGGTGTTGAAGGCGTAAATGTCCCCCGCCCCGGTGATGCCAAAAAGGATTTGGCGGAGTTCGCCGTCGGCAAACGAGCTGGGGCCGACGGACAAGCCTTCGAACGGAATGCCGATCAAGTCGGTTGCCGTTTCGACCAAGTTGCCGACTGAGCGATTGCCCGCGGTTTCCAATTGGCCAAACGGGACTTCGTACAACTCGCCTTCATCGGTGACCGCGAACAGTGAATTGCCCTCGACCACATCGATGCCGGTCACCTGGCCGCCGCGGCGGGCACCGCCCTGCCGCAGGGTACCGCTTTGCGATTCGGCGGCGGTGACACTGCCACCGGTCAAGCGGATCGAGCGGCTGGAGGCCGAGGCGGCTTCGGCGACCACGTCGACTAATTCCGTCGCGTCATTGATCGCGGTGATGATTTTTTGGGCGATTTCCTCGGTCGAATCGCCCGGCAGGATTTCGATCGGCGTGCTTCCCGGCGACGCGGCGGTGGCACCGCTGACCAAGAGCGGCGGGAATTCGCCCTGCCCGTTGGCCTCCAGTTCAATCCGCGATGCGTTGGTGAACGCCAATTGCTCGCCCGACTGATCCGAGCTGATTCCCTCGGCTTCCAGAGCCTCGCGGATGGCGGTCACCAAGCCCCGTGTCGTCACCGTTTCGTTCACGGTGATCGGCAGGTTCCCCTGGGCGACACCCACGTTGCCCAGCGGCGTCAATCCGCCACCGGCGACTGCCAGATTCGGTTCGAAGCCACCGACAAAGAAGACTTCATTGTCCGACACGACCGCACGAACGCCATCGACGTTTTCATTGATCGAATCTTCCAGGGCCGCGGCCAAGGTTTCGGCATCCAGCGGGTTCGCCGCGGCGTCCACCATCAAGATCGGAATGTTGCCGTCGCTGGGGCCAACCGTTTCGCTGCGAATGAATTCAAAGGTCGTCGTTTCTCCGTCCGGGGCGGTGACGGCAACCGTCGATCCGGGCTGGACAAAGACGGGCGACAAATTGCCCTCCGGCGCCGCGTCGGCAAGTTGAATGCGCCGGCCGGTGTCAAATTCGAAGCGACGAACGGCGCCGGTGTTAGTGGTCACCACCAATTGTTGACCATCGTTGACGATGTCATTGCCCGTCGCGGTCACCGTCAACTCAGTGACAAATTCAAAGCGGACCTGGTTGCGGTTGCCGGTAACTTCATCGGGCAGATCCGCGATGGTGAAGAAATCTCCGGAGGTCAAAATTGGTGCGACTTCGCCGTTGCCGGTCAACCGCGTCGCTCCCGTCAAACCCAGCACATCGAAGAACGGGCCAAAGTTGCCAAAGTTGACGATGTCCGTATTCAGTTGCCCGATTTCGCCGGGGTCGGTGGCCGCGCCCCGCAAGGTATTGCCAAAGATCTGTGTCGGGCCATTGGCCCGGCCATCATCGGGAATAAAGCTGTACAAAATGTTGGTGTCGTATTCGGCACCGATCCCCGTGGCGATCGCGTTGTGTGGCAGGGTGCGATCGGCGACGAAGAAGCCACTTTCGACACCACCCAAAGCGGCGATCGCCATCGCTTCGACGTCAAGACCGACGTTGGCCACCGCCGATGTCGGACCAAAGAAGGTCAAGATCCCGGTGTAGGTCGTAATGTCGGCACCCTGGGACAGCGGCCCGCCGATAAACGAAGCATCCTCGGGGCTGATTTGATAGTAGAACCAGTTGTTGTCAGTTCGTTGACGTTGGCCAAAACCGCTGTACCCGAACAATTCACCATCGCGGTTAAACGCGACCTCGGTGATTTCATCACCAAAGGCTCCCACGCTGCCGTAGTTTTCACCCGTGAAGGGATTGACGAGATTCAGGCCGCCTGGCGTATTCACATACAGGATGACGTCGTCGAGCGTGTAGGGCACGATCGAATCGTCATCGAACAGCACCGTCTGCTGGGCGACGCCGCTGTTGGGATCGACGATCGCCGTGTCCCCGGGACGCACAATGTGATCCTGGACCAGGCGTGTCACTGAACGAACCGGTTCCAGCCGCAGCAAGGGATCGCCGGTGGCGGGGTCAAAGAATTGCGTCAGCTGTGGCGGTACCTGCTGGGCATTGCTTACCGCGACGAAGTACGTCCCGGCGACCAATTCTTGGGCACCGATATAGGGATCGTCCACGCCCAACGATCCGGCCTCGAGCAAGTCCACACTGGTGAATGCACTGGAGCTGGGCAGGTCATCGGCAATGCTGCTGTCGTCGCCGGTCAGGATCAAGTTGCCCTGTTCGTCGAACACGTAAATCGCCATGTCCGGTCGAGCCAAGCCGCTGGCGTAATCCAGGTCAAAGACGCTGGAAAGGAATTGCCCGATCGAGTACTGGTTCAAATAGTCGTAGCTGACTTCAAATTCATAGAAATCGACGTCCGTCAAACCATCCAGCTGTCCGGCGATCGACTTGGCAAGGCGATCACTGGTCAGCGGGTTCGCGGACCCGTCGGTGCCCTGGACGCTGTAGAAGTCCAACGGCTGGGCGTTGTTCAGCGTGTCGTTGACGGCGCTGGTTTCTTGGACTTCGCCCATAATTTGCGAATGCAGGGGGCCGCCGATGACCTGCAGACCCGTTTGAGCAAAACGCACGTCGGCCAAACGGATCGTCGTGCCCGCCCGCTCGTCTTCTTCACGCAGGCGAATTTGGAATTCGTAGTTGCCCGTCGACAAACCACGATACGTTCCGCGTTCGAATTCCTCGGCGCTTGGCAGCGACGCGGTGTCGGCGAAGGCATTGGTTCGCGCCGAACGCACGCGGACGTGATACAAATTTTGGGTACCGATTTCACCGGGCAACAACATCCGGAAGCCGGCGTCCTTGGCGTTGCTGGAGAACGGATCTTGGACCTGATCGCCGGCACGCAAAACCTCTTTGACCACACCCACGTTGGTCACCTGGATTTCGATCTCCGGTGCCGTGCTGGTGGAAAACAATTCGTCGTCAAAGCGGACCTGGACGACCGTTTCCTGTTCGGGCGTCTGAAACTCGCTGACCGTGACATCACCCAGCTGCGGGTAGGCGTTTTCCAGGGCCGTTTCCAGGCTGCCGGAAATGTCCTCCAGAAGCGTCGCCAAGGGAATCGTTTGGTTGACGCCATCCACCTGGATGGCAAGACGCAGCCCGATATTGGCCGGGTCCAAGAGGTCGCGATCGAATGTGAATTGTTGGACCGGTTCGGAACCGTTCAAGACGATCAAAGGCAAGGCCGCGTCGGGGTCGATTCGTGAATCGTAATACAGCGAACCGTTGGATCCGATGGGAACGGCGGTTTCGGCTTCGCCCAATAACGAATCGTTGGAACCGGCCAGGATTTCGCCATTGGAATCGATCAATTCAACCACGGTATCCAGACCGTTGGCCGTCCGGTCGATATCGAACCAAACCTCGGTGCCACTTTCGGCAACGAACGAATACACATCGGCGTCACCACGCGTCGCGATCGAACCGTCAATGACGAATCCGAGCCGCCGGTTTTCATCCGCCGCCGCCTCGCTGGGTGCCAATTCGCCCAGGAACGTGCTTTGTGCGGGAGTGTCGTTGTTTCGGTCCAGGGCCACGCGCTGGGCTTCGCCTTCGATGGCACCGCCGACGTTGCGATCGCTGGCGCCCTCGCGAATGACCAACCCCTGCCACTCGCCGGCGGCGATTTGTGCCGGACCACTGGCAAAGGCCGGGTCGGTCGGCAGCAATTCCAAGAACGCCGTGACGACCGCTTCGGAAGCCGACGGGTCGGTGTCCCAGGCGAAAGCCGTGGTCACGTCGTTCGGACCGTAACCGATACCAAAATCTGGATCGTTGAAGGCCGGCAAGTCGTCCAGATCGATGTCGCCTTCAATCGAATAGGTCACCGAGCCATCGATGATGGCTTGTTCCAATTCGGGGAATTCATCAGCCGCCCAACCGGTGAAGGTGGCGCCCGAAAGATTCTCGTTGTCGACTTCCAGGAATCCGCCGTGAGCAAATCCAACGCGTAGCGCCTGGTCGATCGTGTAGGCGCGGAAATCGTTTTCGCCGGGCGTGCCGACCGTGACCAGAATGTCATCGTTGACCGCTTCGACGTCTTCATCCAGATAGCTGGCAATTTGCACCTCGCCGATGGTGCCGCCGGTCGCCGCGGACAACTCGAGTCGTGAAAAGAGTGTCGACAGGCCATCCTGGAATGATGAAGTTGCGATCCAATTGACCTGGCCGTTGGGACCGGCGAAGTTACCGCGGCTTTCGACGACATCGTCGGCAATTAAGGTCGGTGCCTGGGTGATATTGGTTCCGGCAAGATTGACCCCGGCATCGCCTACAGTGACGTAAGTCGTATAAGCGAAAACGTAATTTTGTTGAGCCAAAATTTCCTGGGTCGCTTGCACCTGCACGGTGACTTCGTCATCGAAGAACAGGATTTCGTTGCCCGCACTAATCGTGGCGGCGAAGTAGCCGGGCAGATCGGTGGAAACATCGTTGTCGATGAACGTTCCGTTATCGATTTCCGGTCCGGTGGGCAAACCGATGACCACGCCCGTGCCGTCGCCCGCGACGACGCTGTCGTTGTTGGTATCCAGCAGCGGCAAACCGTCCAGATCGAATCCGCTGCCGACGCTATCGTCGGCCAGGGATGTCAAGACGACGGGGAAGTCCGACGTCCCGATGACCTGCAAGGATCCGCCGATGCGATCGGCGATGTCGCGGAATTCTTCGGTGGCACAATCCAGGTTGCCGCCGGCGACCAACCCGGCGTCATTGGAAACGATGTCTTGGATGTCTAAGCGGATTTGTGACGTCGGTGCGATTTCCAAGCCCGCGACGTTGACACGCACGACATTGCCGATGACTTCGATGTCTTCCTGTTGCAAATCGATGTTGGTTTCGGCGTTATTGACGGTGACTTCATAGGTTCGTGCGCACGAATCGCCCAGGTCGATGACGTAGCCGTGGAAATCCGAATCATCAAAGACGGTTTCGACGACGTTATCGAAGTCAATCACGACGGAGTCTTCGGCGATGTCGACGGAAACATCAAAGATGTCGTCGCCAAAGAGCGTTGCCAGGCTTGGGTATTCGACACCCGGATCGATGACCTCGGCGAGCGCGGTGCCCGTTTGCCCGTCGTCGGTGTCCTCAAACAGAATCGAAACCTCGTTGCCGATCAAATCGGAACCACGCAGACGATCCGGGTTGTCGGTCTGGAATTTCACCACCAACGAACCGCGTGAATCGCTTAGCAGTCGCAGACCACCGTTGATGTGTTGGTTGGGAATACTGATCGATTCTTCCACGACGTGCACCATGTCGACGTCATCCCAGACGCCGGCGGTGGACAGCGTGCCGCCACGGATGACCAAGCCATTGATGGCGTTGTTGTCCAACACGTTGTCTTCGATCAATGGACCCGAGTTACCCAGTGTGCTGGAGGCATCAATCGGGCCGCTGGCACG
>JBCCRW010000104.1:0-15249 GCA_039201055.1 Planctomycetota bacterium
ATCAGACATGCGCCTCGGAGAGGCGAGCTACTTTGCTACTTTGTCACTCAGCCAACGCGATCTTTTGCACCTGAGTGGAGCCGATTGCCATTTGCCGTTTCGCTTCAGCGAGCACAAAGTCGACATCCATCATCGGCTCAGCCCCGATATCCCAGAATCGCATCTTTCCATCGGCAGTCACAAAAAAGGTGCCATGTAGTGCTTCGCCGGAAAATTCATCCCAACAACCGAAGGCTTCAAAAATGTCATCGTCACCACGACTGAGCAGCGGGATCTCCAGCTTCTTTTCGTAATCGTCCAGTCCCGACCTGAGCGTTTCGACGTCCTCGGTGCTGATTGCAATCACATCGATGCCCGCCGACTTGAAGCGATCGACCTGATCGTTGAAGGCATGCAATTGTTCGACGCAGTGCAGACAACCGGCACCCAGGTAGAACAGAATCAGCGTGGGGCGACCGCGGAATTCTTCCCCGAACACCGCTTTGCCGGTGGCGTCCTTCGCGCCCCAGGCGGGCATCTTGGGTGGCGACCAGGTAAGCGGTCCCAGCGAATCAAGCGTGCGAGGGCGATCGGCATCTTTGGGGGTTCGCCAATCGTCCGGGAATCCGGCGCGAACCATCGCCGGCTTCAACTTCGCCAGCATCGGCGTTTCCAAATCCGCGTTGCCGGCCAAAGTGCGCAACACCGTCAAATGCTCCAGCGCCTCGTCTTCGCGATCGGCTCGAATCAACAGATCGGCCAGGATCGCGCGGTAGCGAACCCGTGTTCCGTCGTTCTTCATTGCGGCTTGCAGTTTCTTGATGCCGCCTTCTAAATCTCCGGCGTCCGCCATCCACAAACTGGTCGTCGCGACGTCCAGCCCGGCCTTCTTGGCGTGCTGGCCCACTTCGTCTGGCTGATCATTTCGCGACGCGATTGCCGCTCGGACCCAGGCGATTTGTCGATCCGCCGACTTCAGTTGTCCTTCCAATTCGCGTTTCGCTTCGCCGGCGGGGGCCTGGATTTTTTCCTTCAGCCGATCGATCCGCTTCAGCCGCATCGCTTTGAGCAACTTACCCGCGGCGGCCAAATCGGCTTCGGTCCGTTCCTTTGATTCGTTGGCGATGCCCCCGCGTGCGCGGGCGACAGCGATCGCCGCGCGGTAGCGGTCGGCCGCTTGCGGATGCTCGGTCGGGTCCAAGTAGGGACCGCCCAGCTCGGCCTCCAAGCGGTCCCAAAGTTCATACGCGGTCAATACATCGATCAATCGGTCACGACCGTACGAATACGTTCCCCGGCGATCGATCGAATTCAATTCCGGGTGCCGCGGCATGGAAATCAAATTCTTTGCAAGCGCGACCGCGTCTCCGACCCGGCCGACCCGAATCAGACTTCGCGTCAGCCATTCATTGTTGTGAGCAAAGTTGTGAATCTCCGCGGGCAGACGCCCACTTTGGTGCAACCATTGGTGATCCACTCGGGCCGATGCCTCCTGTTGCCAGGCGGCGTCATCGTAGCGCTTTAGGCGCCAAAAAATGTGACCGGGCATGTGCCACATGTGCGCGATCGCCGGTGCGGCGGGTCCGCAGGCGTGCGCGGATGCTTCGGCCATCGCCGGCCGTTTGTGATCCCACAGATGGATTCGGAAATGGTGCGCCGGATGATCCGGTGCGACTTTGAAAATTTGGTCCAGGATGGCATCGATGGCCAAGTGACTTTGGATGGGAACACCCGCGCCGTTTGCCGCCCACAGGTCACGCACCAAGATCGACTTGAGTTCGATGTCGTCGGGAAAATCCAAGGCGAGTGATTCCAAATCATCCAAGTACCGTCGCCAGCGTCGCTTGTCCGTTTCGCGGCGTTTCTCCTTGGAATTTGCCAGTGCCTTTTTGCCCAACGTTTTTTGGCGTTCGTCTTCGGCCTCGCGGTCCTCGATCTCTTTCTCGGTCAATAACCAGCGATCGGCGGCCTGCACCAAACGTCGCTCGCGGTCGGGGGTTTTGTCGCCAAGTCGCTTTTTGGCTTCGTCGATCGCCTCGCGCGCCGCGGCGGCCTTTTCACGATTGGCCATCGCGACACCCCAGTAGGCAATGGCCATTTGGGAATCTTCGGCCGCGGCACTCAAAAAAGATCGTTCGGCTTCCAGATACCAAAAGCCGTGAAGTTGGGCGAGTCCCTGGTCGAAATACTTGGCGGCCAATCCGTTTTGGGTTTCCGCTTGGAAGTTCACCGTCCCGCAGCCGTCCATCAACACGGCCATGCGGCGGGGGGGCCCACCGGTGGCATGTTCGCCGTGGACCACCGGATCGGCAGCGAACACGGAATTGGCAGCGAGCAGCAGGTGGGCCGCCAACCGTGTCGCCCCGATCGACGCAAAGCCGACCCACATCGTCGATCGAAACCAGCCACCGGGCCGACGTTGGAAGCGAAAAATCATGGCTTGAAGTTATGAGGGAATGGGGAGTGCGAAGAACAGGGTTTCGCCGGTGGCCGTTCCCTCGCCGGGCGATCGAAATCCAACGTCGCGATACAGCGCGATCGCGGCCGCGTTTTCACGAAACGCTTCCAGCGTCATCTTGCAGCAACCACGACGCTCGGCTTCATCCCGCGCCGCCTGGATCAACATGCGTCCGATACCCCGTCGACGATACTTCGACGAGACCGCGACGTCGTGCAAGTTCAGGACCGGAGCGGCTTGGAATGTCGAATACGATTCGATCGTGATGACCATCCCGGCGGCGCCGCCAGTGTGGCCCGGTGACGCGGCGTCGTCACCGGGTGACCCCACAGCATCGCGATCCCAGGCGAGTGCCACCCAGGCTCGGGGATGCCGATCGGCCAATCCCGCGACGGCCGCGTGAGCCGTATCGTCGGACATGCCCTTGCCCGCGATGGCCTCGTCGGACGAAAACGCGACCAGCAATTGGGCAAGTGCTTCACGATGACCCGGGTCGGAAAAATCGAGTGCTTGAACTTCAATGGGCATGAATCATCAACCCTTCACCGGCGTGGCCACTCGGGCAGCTTTTGCTTTTTGACGACGTTGGCCGTGTGTTCGTTGTAATGCCGCTCCATTTGACGCAGCAAGCCGCGGAGCGTCCAGCGGCTGCCCGGTGCCCGCGCGTCCAAATCGACGTCCCGCAGCCAATCCGCGTACCGCCGCACGAATCGACTGACCTGCTCCATCCGCTCGGCCTCGCGCCGGCCGGACCACGCCGGTTGATCGGCGACGTATTCGGGCGGCATCTGCTTGGGATTCCAATTGTAAATGGGCACCGCGGGATCGATAGCGTGATAGATCTGGGAAAAAAACAGCAACTCGCGTCCCATCATGTGTTCGGCGTTCCAACGCGGCGTGTGCGTGCCGTTGGGCGGACGAAAATTCATTTGCTTGGCCGATAGGGAGGCAAATGTCTGCTGGGATGCCGCGCACGCCTTCTCCATCGCGACGAACAACGATTCCAATTCATCAGGCAGCGGCTCCAAGGTCGGAACCACGTGAGTTTTGATCGCGGGTTTGGACGATTTTTTCGCCTCCGGTGCAGCAACCTGTCGCATCGCCAACACGCCGCGTTTGCCATCCTTCAAAACGGCACCGTCGATGTTTTTGACCAGACGCTCGGCCGCCTTCGAATCGCTGGTCAAAAACCAAGTCGCTCCGGATTGACGCAGCCAATCGGTACGTGCATCGCTCAGATCACTCCAGTCGATTCCCTCTTCGAAACACAGCACATCGACATCCGACGGCGTCGGTGCGGGTTGCTTCGCGTCACCGATGCGTTTCCAAGTTTGCACCGTCACCAAGGTCAAGTGCAGACCGTCCACGGTGACCGAAAGCGGTCGATCGCCCGCATCCTTGCCACCCAAGCGAATCGTTTTCCCGGCAAACGATTCGATCACCCAGGCCTGATTCGCGTCGCGGTACACGACGATGGGATCGCCTGTTTCGCCGCGCGCCGGTGCCGCGGCAACGACGAGACCGAAAAGGAACGCGGCGGCGAAAAATCTATTCATTGGACGAATTCGCATCGGCGTCCGGTTTTGGGTTTTCGGCCGCCTTGGGAGTTTCGACAATTTTGCCAAACAGATGTCCGCCGTGATCGTCATGACGCCAAGTTCCCGCGTAGCGTCCGTTGCGGATCAGGACCCGCGCGTCGAAGGTTCCCAGGCCGGGAATAAACATGCTGTCGACGGTAATGACGGGAGTCTTATCCGCGAACAGAATTTTGACGCGGAGCGGCACGTTGACGTCGCGTCCGCCGTACTGGATGCGGACCTGCATTTCGAACAGATCTGGTTGGTCGGTCAACTTGCACGACGAGATCGTGTAACACTCCGCCGCCGGATTGCCGTCGCTGTCATCGGTCGTGAAACGCCCGAGGAAATCTTTGCCGCTGAGGTACTTGGCAAGCCGTTCGTTCCGCTCGCGATCGGCTTGCGACTGTTTTGTGTTGACGGCTTTGGAATCCTTCTCGCTCTTCGTATCGGTGTCGGACGGCAGCACATCATTCACGAGCGTCTTGTCGCTTTGGGAAGTTGCGTCGTCGTCCACGCCAAGACGATCGCCCCGAGGCTTGATTGTGTCTTGGGCCGCTACCGTTCCGGTCGATCCAGGCGACGCGACAAGGCCGACCAACACGACCACGACGGACAATGAAATTCCGTTGATCTTCATCAGATTCTCCGAAGGTAAATTGAAATCGGCGGATCAGCCGGGGCCGAAGATGACTTCTTCGAAGGGTTGAATGACCACAAAGCCATTGCCCTGGTATTCGGTTTGAATGGATTCGCCGCTGCCACGGCCAAAAAACGTCTTCAGCGAAACGTCGGTACGAATTTTCGGTTGTAGCGTACCCGACCAAGCGACCGTCGCGTTGGGATCCGAAATCACCGGATTGTCGGGCGTGACCAGCAGCGTCAGAGGATCGTAATGCGTCGTGAACGCAACCATCCCACTGCCCTGAAGATGGATATTGAACAGGCCGCCCGCGAGCATCGAGGAGACCTTTTTCATAATCTTGATGTCGTATTGCAGCGACGGTTCGAAGGCCAACAAATCGCTGCCGTTGACGAAGATCGAATCGTTTTCCAGATTCAGAATCGTAATCTTTTTGCCCGAATCGGCCAGGTAGACTTTGCCGCGACCCTCGGCTTTGGTCAGCCTGGCGCCCTCGCTGGAGACGGCTTTCTTCAGCAGGTTTCCGATGCCCTGCTCCAGGATGCCTTCGCGAGTGAACTTCACTTGACCCCGATAAGCGACCATCGACCCCATCTTGGTCCACACGGCGCCGTTCAGGTTCAATTCAAGCATCCGCTCGCTCTCCATTTCGAAGAGCCCCTGGCCGAGATCCTGTTGGCGGGTCTTGGCGACAAATTCCTCAATGCTGTAACGGCCCATCGTGGGTTTCTCCGTGGGGTTGAATCAAGCCGGACAGCCCAGATTGTAACGCGAAGCACGTCGCTGAGTGTTTCGCCGTTGAACCAAGCGCTGCCTGGTAACGCTTCGCATCGAAGAACGAGCGTTTCCGGATTTCATCGGGGCAACGCGTGTCACCGATGGGCAACGCGTGTTACCCGTGGACCAGCCCCTGCCGGGAACTTGGATCCAGCCCGATCGTGCCGACCAGCGAGCGCACGTAGTCCGGCTGGGAGACTTCCGCGACACGTTGTCTGGCCAGTTCCAGCCGATCAGCGAGCGAGATCGATTCGGACATTTCATCATCGTGCTCGGCGGCCGCCGTTTCCAAACGTTGCACACACGCGGTCCAATGCTCGCGGTCCGCATCCGCCTTCGCCCGCAATCGTTGTTGATACCAATCGCTGGCCAACATGGAATCCAGTGTGAACATTTCCCGAATCGCCGGGTCCTGGGCGTCTTTGCCTTCAAAATGTCCCTCGGACATGATGGCCAACACGGCTCGCAAAGGCGGGCACGCGATTTGGTCACCGCCATCGCGAAAGTATTGATCGGCGACTCGTTTTTGTGCCTCGGCAATCTGCAACACGCCGTCGGCAAAAGAATCCAAGTCCTGTTTTTCGGGGCACAAAATGTCCTCGGTAAAGACTTTGTCCGGGTTGTCGAAAACTCGAGCCAGATAGGTGCGAACAAACTTCCGGGTGATGCGATATCCCAGGCGGCTGGCCGGAATCGACGTGCCCCGGTGATCGAAGTCCGGGATCGGTTCCAGCATGCCTTGGGCGATCAACACCTTGGGGTCGCGTTCGGTGGGCCCCATGCGGCACCAAACCTCGGGGATCAATAGCGAGATGTCGTGGCCGACTTCGAAATCGGGCCCGATGAATCCCGCCGCCGTGCTGAACCCGCCCAGCCCGGTCAAGATCATCGACACCACCATGGCATTTAAATCGATACTCGGGTGCAAACAATTGAACGGGGCCTTCGTCAACGCGCCCTCGCTGCCCGCACCGGTCGTGCTGGGGCTCTTGCCGGTCAAACTGCACACATAGTCCATGACCAATTCGGGCAGCTCTTGGTAATGCAGCGGCGAATAAACCGCCAACGAACGAATGCCCTTGACCGCGTCCGGGGGATTGTTGCGGCGGCCCGAAAGCACCGCGCCGACGGGTGCATGCACCGGAGCATCGGCGGGGAGCGCGCGGGCCAGATGCATGCCGCGCATCGCGACGTAGGTGTCGCGGGCGTTGACCAAATCAGGACGATCTTGCAGGTATCGCGGGTTCGACGTCACGCGGCCTTCGGGCATCACGCGTGGGTGTGCCGTCGACACCACAAACCCTTCCTCTTCTTTGGCGGCCGAACGCAACAGCGTTTTCATCGGGTCGGTGAACTTGTCAAATTCGATGGCATCCGAAACGATCTTGCGTGCTTCGTCGGTCGGCAGCGCTTGGAAGTTGCTGATAAAACTTCCCGGCCGCGACAGGTCATACTCGGTTTGCTTGTCCAGGCCGCGATGAATGGCATCGTCGGGCCGCTGGAACAAACGGTATTCGCAGTTTTCGACAAACTTGAATGACTTTGCGGGCGTCACGGCCGGGCCAACGTTGCCCACGCGGTCGGCGGGCACCACGGTGCTGCATGAAATATCGTCCTCGCGTTGTACTTTGGCGGCCGCAATAAAGTCTTGGCGCAACTTAAAGGTCCGCCAGCCTCCGGCGGCGCGGCCGGTGCCGTTGTCCAGACCGATTCGCAAGTAGGTTCCCACCAGCGAACGCCCATCCATTTTCAGTTCGTGCCCCGGCGAACCGTTGACGACATCGACGCCAAAGTAGCGATGCCAGTCGCTTTCGTATTCGGGTCGCATGAAGCGCTTGATGATCAGCGTCATCGCGTACACATGGTCGGGAATCGATTCCAGCCATTGGTTGTACGGATCGCTGTAGTTTGGCCGCGGGGTCAGCAATTGGATCGTGCTGCCCAAGGAGCGCGCGGGATCCAGCAGACGCCGCGAAGGGCGATCGGCGTAATCGGGTTTGTCGTCGGTATCCGGGTCCCAACGTTGGGAATAGTCCCGCGAAAAAATCTCGTCCAGCTTGGCGAAGTCCTGTTCGCAATCGGCCACAAAGATCGGCCCGTACAACATGTAGTCACGAAGCGATTTCGAGATTTCGCTTTTACCACCCCCGGAAACCGTGCACGGCTTGTGACAAAAAATTCCCTCGCCGACCGTGCCGATCAAACGCCACGACGGCGCATTGGGGTGTTTTTCCAATTGAATGCGGTAA
The DNA here is from genome assembly GCA_039201055.1 of Planctomycetota bacterium. GTDB lineage: Bacteria > Planctomycetota > Planctomycetia > Pirellulales > Pirellulaceae > Rubripirellula. The sequence goes on from JBCCRW010000104.1 coordinate 7,684, forward strand.
CCGCTGGGTGCCAAATAAACATGTGCCGGCGACAGCGGGATCTGATGCTCGACGCCATCGCGTTGCCACTTGATGCAGCGTTCCTCCAAGGTCGCAAAGGCGTCTTCGGGAATGTAGATCACCGAATCGTCGTGCTTGTCGATACCGTACCCCTCCGGCTGGACAAACATCCAATCCGCATAGTCCCTGGCGACGTCGTCAAAGGTTCGGCCGTTGTGTCGTCGACTGTTGACCTGAAACGCCTCGCCTAGCGAATACGACGCGAACGCCAACGCCCCGCCGGCGTGTTCCTCTTCGGCGTTGCCGCTCAAGTTGGCCGCGTAGCTGATTTGAGTTTTGACTTCCTTTTTGCAATACCCGTAGTAGTTGTCAGCGATCAAAGTCACGACCACTCCCGAAGCGTCCCGGCAGGTCGCTTTGAACGCGGTGCCATCGTTGTACTTTTCGTTTTCGTCTTTCCAGCACATGGCGTCGCGACGCTGTCGGTCGGTGGCCTGGTCGTAATGCGGCAGACCGAGCTGTTTTTTGGTAAGCCGCGTCAGATGCGTCGCCAAGATCACACACCCGGTATGACCGGTCCAATGTTCGACATCCAACCCGGCGTCATTGGCGGCAATCAATGGGTCGCCCGCGTTGCCGAAAATGGATTCCACAAAATCCAAGTTGCTGACCAGGCATCCGGGCGCGAAGAAACGGGTTTCCAAAGATCGCTTGGGCGAAACCCCTGGCACCTCCGGTGCAACCAACGGTCGAAGCAGCAGCGACACCCACGCCCCCCGACGCCACCCAGCGGAACCCTCGACACCGGCGGCACCCTCGATACCGTCGACACCCTCGATACCGTCGACACCGGCGGGCGCCAGTTCGGAAATGTAGGGCAGTCGCAGCAGGTCTTCCGGTGGTTGCATCGCCGCGCGAAATAACTTCGCAAAAACCGCTTTGGGAACGATGCGTTTGTCGTCGGCAATGGGCAGCCCCCCTGCGACGACGTGAAACGTTCCCGCCGTCGTGCGGCGATCGGCAACCGGGTTGTTCAAAATGCCGTTGGTGCAGCGATGCGACGACACCAGCGAGTTTTCAAAGTGGTCGCCGTCGATCGGGATCGACAACTCGCGGGCCATCCCGTGACGATCCAGCACCAGGGGCCGGCTGGGCAACCGGAGCGGATCGTTGCCCACGCAATCGGCGAAGTAGCGGGCCAAGAAACTTTCGATGCGGACATCCACCGGCGCGCGATGATCGGCCAGAAGCCGGCCTTTTTGCCGCAGCGATTCCAGAATTCCCGCCGAAAATCCCGACATCGGATCGACACCGTCCTGCGCCTCGGTGTCGCTGCCGGGAACCGGTAAACCGGCGGCGGCCAATTGCAACCCGATATAGGCCCGCAGCCGGTCGCGACTTTCATCGCGGGCCGCTAAGTCTCGGTCCCAGCCGACCGCTCGCTGCAAGGGTTTCGGTTCCGTGATTAGCGATGACATGCACTCTTCCCCGGGCTGGAAACCAAATTCAATGGGAGACAAATAGGGCGGAAACGCCGCCCAGTATGCCGATTTTGGTCGCCCGTGGGGGTGACGGGAGCGATGCACAGGGGCCAGCAGGTGCGATGCGCAGGGGCCAGCAGCAGTCACCCGCAAAGCGAGCTGCGACCGGAAACTCCGGCACGCCAAGCGAAAAATACGACATCCCGTCACCCCGCAATTGTCCCCAAACGGTCACCTGCGGTTAGAATTGGAACCGCTATCGACGGTTTGCGCTCCGACTCTTTTTCGCAAGAAGCTGATTTTTCACGATGCTGTTTTCCTTTCGTGGCGTCGGTCTCCGACTGCTATCCCCCGCCCGGCCGCTGGTCCTTTTGGTGGCGTGTCCAATTTTTCTGTTGGCGCTTTCCGGGAATTCTGCCCGGGCGGACCTGGGCGTGGTTCCCGCCGATCAGGTTTCGACAATCGACGGTTTCGAAGTCGATTTAGTCTACGAGGTTCCCAGCGAGACTCAGGGTTCCTGGGTTTCGCTGACCGTCGATCCCAAAAATCGCTTGTTGGCCTGTGACCAATACGGCGGCCTGTTTCGGATTGACGTCTCCAAGGAAACCGCCCAAGTCGAAAAGCTGGACCTGCAGTTCGAGGGCAAACCGTTTCAGGGCGCCCAGGGTTTGTTGTGCGCCTTCGGATCGTTGTATGCGGGTGTGAATTCACGCGATACTCCCAGCGGCATCTATCGCATTCGCGACACCGATGGCGACGACCAATACGACACGGTCGAGCGGCTGATTGAACTCAACGGCGGCAGCGAGCATGGACCGCATGCGATGATTTTGACGCCGGACAAAAAACGCATCCTGTTCGTCGCGGGCAACAACACCAACCTACCCGAGGACATTGATCGCAGCCGAGTCCCGCGAGTCTGGCGCGAAGATCATTTGCTCGGCCGCATGCCCGACGCTCGCGGCCACAACGCCAATCGCATGGCGCCGGGCGGATTCATCTTGTCGCTGGACCCCACCGGCGAAGACGTGGAATTGGTCGCCACCGGATTTCGCAATCCGTATGACATCGCGTTGAACCGGAGCGGAGATTTATTCACCTACGACGCCGATATGGAATGGGATGTCGGCACGCCGTGGTACCGCCCCACGCGAGTCAACCATGTGATCAGCGGCGCCGAATTCGGTTGGCGAAACGGCACCGGCAAGTGGCCCGAATATTATCCCGATTCATTTGGAACCGCGGTCGACATCGGCCCGGGATCGCCAACGGGAATTTGCTTCGGCTATGGCGCCAAGTTCCCCGCAAAGTATCAAAACGCATTGTTCATTTGCGATTGGTCCTACGGCAACATCCACGCGGTGCATTTGGATCCCACGGGCGCGTCTTATGGTGGCAGCTACGAAACGCTGTTGACCGCCGCGCCACTGCCGGTGACCGACATTGTCGTTCATCCCGACGGTGCGATGTACTTCACCGTCGGCGGTCGCAAGACGCAAAGCGGTCTTTACCGAGTTCGCTATACCGGTGACGAGTCTGTGGCCGAGCTCCCGGCGCCCGAAGTGAGCGAGCTGACCCAATTGCGACGCGAGTTGGAGGCACTGCATGTGCCGCGTGAATTGACGCCCAAGCAGCTGGAAAAAGCGATCGTTGCCTTAGCCCATGACGACCGCTCGATTCGCTTTGCGGCTCGGATCGCGATCGAGAACCAGGGGTCCCAGTGCGCCGCATCGGTCTTGCGAGACGCTCGTTTGGCGGACGCAAAGATCCAGGCCAGCCTGGCGCTGGCTCGCACCGGCGATGCGAAAGATCGCGGTTTGTTGCTACGAAAACTCGGCAGCATCCAGTGGGATTCATTGGACGCGCGGCAGCGTGTTGATCTGCTTCGCGCGTACGGTTTGGTCGCGATTCGCTGCGGCGGCATTCCGGCCGGCAAAGGCAAAATCAATCGCGAAACGTTAACCCAACGTTTCACCCAAGCTTTCCCCAGCGGCGATCCCGCTGTCGATCGCGAACTGGCACAGTGGTTGGTTTACCTGGGCGACGAAACCGCGCCGGTTCGAATCGTCGCGCAATTGCGAGCGTCGCCGTCCCAGGAAGATCAAATCCACTTCGCCATGACACTGCGGAAAGCCAAAACGGGATGGACGGACGCGGCGCGCCGCGATTACTTCAAATGGTTTCAAGACATCGCGACCGCGCGGGGCGGCATGTCCTTTGGTGGCTTCTTGGACAACATCAAAAAGGTCGCGCTAAAGCCGCTTGATGACGCAACCAAGCAGCAGCTCGCCGACGTCTTGGCCGCTCCCAAAATTGTCGAAGACACAAGTTTGGAATCTCGACCGCTGATCCAAGATTGGACCGTCGCGTCACTCGAGACCGCGATCGGCAAGGTCGATGGTGAGCCCGATTTTGAACGTGGCAAAAAAGTCTTCGCCGGCGCCGCTTGCTACAAGTGTCATCGCATGGGGCTGCGGGGCGGCATCCTCGGACCGGACCTGACCAGTGCCGGCGGGAAATACGGCGAGCACGATTTGTTGGTGTCGATCATCGAACCCAGCAAGGAAATCAGCGATCAATACGGCGCGACACAGTTTATGACGGACGATGGCGAGATCGTTTCGGGCCGGGTGGTCAATATGAATGGCGATTCGATTCGCGTGATGACCAACATGCTGGAACCGTCCAAGCTAAAGGGTCTAAAGCGGGATGCAATCGAAGACACACGCCCCTCCAAAAGCAGCATGATGCCCGATGGACTTTTGGACACCTACACGGCGGCGGAGGTCAGGGATTTGATCGCGTACCTGCGGGCCGGCGGAAATGAAAATCACCCGATTTACCGCAAGCCAATCGCCAAGCGGTGACGTTTGGAGGCGGGTAAAAAAGCCGTGAGTCCGCACGGGTGATCTGCTAGACTGGCCACCCGTACCGGTGCCCCCATGATCCCGGTGCCCCCATGATCCTGGTGCCCCATCATTTTCGCGGAACCCGCTTTCATCCCTGATGTTGACCCCATCCCCCGGGCTCGAAATTGTCCCCGGCTACCATTTGGTACGCCGTCTTGGCAAAGGGATGCAGGGTGAGGTTTGGTCGGCCGACGGTTCGGGTGGATTCCAGGCCGCCATCAAAATCGTCCACAACATGGAGGAACGGGCGACCAAACGTGAGCTTTGGGCGCTCGCGTCGCTGCGGCATGTCAAACATCCCAACCTTTGTCCATTGTTCGGATTTTGGTTGCTTGACGGAAACGGCAAGGTGCTGCCGATTTCGATCGCTGATTTTGAGCGAACGCCCGAGGATTCGATTCCCGTGGGAACGATGCAGTTGCCCAGTAACGCGGCGATTCCGGGCGCGGCGATTCCGGGCACCTCGGATTCCGGCGGTGTCGTCCGCAGCGGCTCGGGTAAAAGCAGCGAGTCGCGCCGCGGCGGCGGGTCCGCCGGGCGTGGCGGATTAAGCGACAGCGATGATTTTGAAGTCGTCGACGATGACGAAGTGCGGTCGACGACCATGGAACCGACCGACAGCGGCTCCAGACGTTCCGGCGGCCCACACGGTTTCGACGCTTCACGCCCGACCCCCGGCCCGGACCAGGACGCGACCGTCACGGCCGTGCTTTCGCCGGATCAGCAGAACGCACCGCTGGGCGACCCAAACGCCGCAACCCACGTCGCCTTGGACCGGACTTCACGCTTCGCCGAGGACGAAACGGCGCGAGTTCGCGGTGACACCTTCGAAAAGATTTCCGCGAGCCAGGCACTCGATCAAGCCGAATCCCTCGTGATCGCGATGGGCTTGGGCGACCAAACGCTCGGCGATTATCTAAAAAGTCTGCAAAAAACAGCCCGATCGGGTGTGCCCGCACCTGCCGAAGAATCTTCGGTCGCGAAATTTAGTGATTTCAAGAACTTTGGCAAACAAAAGCCTGCACCGGAGTCGGCCAAGCAGCGTCCGCCCGCCATCGGAATCCCGCAGGGCGAATTGATTCGGTATTTGTCGCCGGCCGCCGACGCCATCGATTTCCTCAATCATCAACACCAGATTTTTCACTGCGACATCAAACCACAAAACCTGTTGCTGGTCGGTGGACAAACACAGGTTTGTGATTTTGGTTTGGCCAGTCGCGTGGCGATCGATTCGCAAAAGACCCGAGTGTCTTTTGGAACGCCCGCCTACGGTGCCCCCGAGATGGTGTTTGACAACGCCTACAGCGACAACATCGATCAATATTCGCTCGCGATCACTTACTACGAACTTCGCACCGGTCGGCTGCCTTACAAATCCAAGGCCCAAGGCACCGTGCTGGTCGCCAAACAAACCGGCCAACTCGATTTTAGTTTGGCCACGCCGCTGGAAGTCGCGGCGCTCCAGCGAGCGACGCGGGTCGACCCGAGCGAACGTTTTGATTCCTGCACGGAATTTCTCAACGCGTTAACCCATCCGGCTGCCGGGCGAACGGTCCCCGGGACCTCACGCGTGGTTCCCCTGACGACCAAGTTGTTGACCGGTGTGTCGCTAATGCTGTTGATCGTCGCGGGCTGGTTCGTGTGGTCGACCCATCTGGGGACGTCGATCAGCGGCAACGGTCAGCGGGAAAAGGCCGAACTTGAAAACGGTCAGCGGGAGAAGCTTGAACAGAACAGCGGTGAACAGGCGGAACTCCAAGCCGACGTTGATCGTGAAAACACGCGTGCGGAGCTGGAGCGACGGGCCCAGCGGGACGCGGCCGATGCCCAGCGGAAACGTCGCGCGATGATCGCCGGCGCCGATGGCAAACTCGCCGAAATTGAAACGCTGCTGCAAACCGCTCCCTGGCCCGAAGCCGTGCCCTGGCCGGACCCCGCGGAATTCGAATCGCTTCCTCCGGCGCATCCGCTGGTTACGAGTCTGCCGCTTTATCAAACGCTGGCCCAGTGGACCGCCAAAACGCCGCCCAGAAAAATGCTCCAGTGGGATTCCACGCGGAAGTCGATTCTGGACAGCGTCCCCGACGCCATCCTTGATGCCTGGGCCGCGTCGGTCGGTTGGCAAATCGAAAGCGACATCGCCGCCGAATCGGATTGGCAAGCCGCGACCGAATTTCGCGAAGATGCGTTGCAAAAGGTTGTCGGTCGCGACCGGATGCCCGCACCCATCGCAAACCTCCTTCAGCTCGTTCGACTTTTGGACATCCGCGCCACCACCAGTGATCTGGAAACCAACACCGAACAAATCCTGGCCACCACCGCCGCGATGCTGCAGCCGGAGATGAATCCACTCGCGATCGCGGCTCGCTGTTTGGTTCGGCGTGACCGGGCCGATGCGATCCTGGACAGTCCAAAGATTCGCGAAAGCCTTCGTCAAATCAGCGGCGATTCCAAAGCCGCGACTCCCGACTTCGCGCCGCTACCGGAAACCCTCGCTGGGGTTCCCGACATTGGCTGGGGTTGGTTGCAATCTCGCACTGGCAAGGTCGTCAAAGCGAATGAAACATGGCTCGCCATCGTCGATGAACTGCTGCAACGACGTTCGCTGCACCCGGATGATCGTTCGGCCTTGGCCCAGCAAATGGTCACGCAACTGATTCAATCGCAAGGCATCGCGAACGACGACGTCGATTCACTGCGGTACCACAGTTTCACCAAAGACCCGGGATTTCTAGGGACAACCAAACGCTTGTTGACAATCTGCGACAAGCTTGCCGGGCCCGCGAAATCGGTCAAAGCCAAGATTTGGCATGAAGCGTATTTGTTAAGCGTCGCGGCGGGCGACTGGAGGACGGCGGATCGACTGGCCGGCAAACCGTTCCAGCGAAGTGGCCAAAGCGACCTGGCCGATTTTGAATCGTACTTAAGGCGTTTTGGTAAGCCATCGGCAAACCTGAGGAACGCACCGCCGCCGCTGACCAATCGCTGGCTTCGCGCGGCCGAAGCACTGACCCGCCCCGAACAGCCGTTGAAGTCAAAGCACCTGTCGCGACTGTTGCAGCCGATGTTGGGCATCCTGCAAACCAGCGCATCGGGATTGCCGGAGGTGCCCTTGTTTGTCCAATCGGATACGTACGCGGTCATCGCGGCGCGGCTTTCGGCTTGGCTCCGTGGCG
>JBCCRW010000105.1:0-15201 GCA_039201055.1 Planctomycetota bacterium
AAAAAATTAGGGGGTTCAAAAACTGGGGGTGAAAGGGTTTGGGTGGAAGCAATGAGCAATGGAACTGCCTTGTTTGATCCATCAACCCCATCGTCGTTATCTTTGACAAAGTACCCGGTCCTCTTATTCGATCTTTACACTGGACATTTCGCCGCCAGCCCTTTCTCGAATCTGCACGATAAATCCTTTACCCCCAAACCTCTTGCCCCCTAATTTTTTAACCCACGCCCTCAACCTTCCCATCCAACTCCTGGCTTCCGATCGCAACAGCGTTGACTTGCAAGATCCAGTCAATGCCGGATTCTGCATTTTGAACTCGCCTCTCCGACTAAACGGTCTCCAGACCTCGGACCGATTCGGCGGTGCTGCTTCCAAAGGCGTTGATGTCGACGTCCATGCGACGCGCTAATTCGACAAACAAATTGGCCAGCGGCGTGTTGTTTTCAGCATCATGGGCCACGTAATTCCCATGCCGGTATTTGCCGCCCGCGACGATGATCGGAAGGTTATGCCAATTATGGGCACTGGCATTGCCCAGGTTGGACGCAAACAGAATGGCCGTGTTTTCCAACAAGTCCGTGCCGGCTTCGTCGACCGAACGCAGCTTGCCGAGAAACTCCGAAAACGCGGCGAATTCCGCCTGTTCGATCAATTTCAATTCTTCGATCTTTTCCGGGTCCCGTCCGTGATGCGACAACCCGTGCCAATCACTCGAAACGCCCTGGACGGCGGGGACCGAATTCAAACCGCCCAGTTCGAAGGTGATCGTCCGAGTCGAATCGTTTTGTAAGGCCAATGCGATGATGTCATACATCAAACGTTGACGCTCGATCGCTTGATTTTTATCACGAATATCACTGGGTGGATCGATGTCGACCTTGGGCTTGGGGCGTTGCACCCAAGCCTCGTTCTGTTGCAATCGCATTTCCAATTCGCGGATCGATGTGAGATATTCCGCTAGCTTGTGACGATCGCGGCCGCTGATCCGTCCCCCCAATTCTTCGGCGCGGCCCCCGACGGTGTCCAAGATGCTGCGGCCACGGCGCAGCGCGGCCAATTCGGCATCCATTTTTTGCCGGTTGCCGTCCAGAAACATCGCGGCGAACAATTTGGCCGGCGAACTTTCGCCCGGGATGTTGACACCACTGGCCGTCCAAGACATCGAACTGCCGCCACGGGCCGATAGTGCCATGTACGGGAACCGAGTTTGCGGGCCGATCCGCGCCGCGATCAACTGGTCCAACGAGATGGTGTTGCGAAAACCCGCCAGCCCCGGACGCTGGGCGGAAGTCAAAAACGTCATTTCCGAAGCGTGACCGTTGTTGCCCTGTTGCTCGGGATGCGACAGACCACTGAACAGTGTCATTCGGTCCAAATGATCACCGACTTGTTTCAGGTACGGTGTCGAGGGGGAAAGTTTTCCCGGCGTGCTGGGGAACAAGTGTGGGCCATGAAAACCCAAACCGCCGTTGATGGCGACGAAGCGTTTGGGTGCCGCGGCCCCGCTCGCCTCTATCGCGCTCGCCTGCATCGCGCTGGCCTGCATCGTACAGGCGGTTGGCGCGAGTGCTTCGAGCAACGGGACGGCGATCGCGGCGGCGCCGGCACCACGAAGGAACGTTCGGCGGGAAGCAATGGGTTGCATCGGAGATTGGCGGTGGGGGGAGAAGTGGGAGGATGAAAGAACAGATTACCGTTTGCGGAACACAGCTTACCGGTGGCGGAACGCCTCGCTAAGGACGACCTGCTCGATCAGGTCACGCACGCGATAGCCGTCGTTTGCGGTGCGATCGACGATCCGCGCGATCATCGGCCGATCGGAAAAACCCATTTCGCGGCCGGTGGCGAAGGTCAACAATTTCGTGACCAGCGCGGTGGCCAACACGCGAGGCTGGTCGGCCAACAGGTCTCGGAATTTTTGGAAACCGTCGAATCGGGTGCCGTCGGCCAACGCGCCCGTGGCATCCACGGGCGGCCCCCGGCGATAGCGGACTTTGCGACCGTTCACTTCGACGGTGACCTTTTCACCTTCGCCGAGACTGCGAAACCATTCTCGATAGCCGCCGATCGGGTTGAAACATTCCAATGCAAAACCGGGCGGGTCGATCTTGGCGTGACAGGCCCGACAGGAATCCAAGTCGCGATGGCGGTCCAACAATTCGCGAAGTGTCGTGGCGCCGCGGATGTCCGGTTCGACGCCGGGAACGCTCGGCGGCGGCGGCTGAGGTGGGTCGGCCAGGATGCGTTCCATCACGTACACGCCGCGGACGACCGGCGAAGTGTTGGTGCCGTTGGCCGAGACCTTCAAGACGGCCCCCTGGCTGAGCAAACCACCGCGGAGGCTGTCGGTCGGCAGTGACACCGGACGAAGCTGCGGTCCGCGTACGCCGTTGATGCCATAGTGATTGGCCAAACGTTCATTCAGCATTGCGAAATCCGATCGAACGACGTTGGTGACCGGCAGATTCCGGTCGATCAAATGGGTCACGAAAGCCCGCGTCTCGCCAAGCATCGAATATTGCAAAAACTCATCGTATTCGGGAAACAGTTGCTGATCGGGACTGGTGAATTCGATGTCACGCAAATTTAACCAAGCGTCGCAAAAATCGATGACAAACCGTTCATTCCGCGGGTCGTCGAGCAGTCGGCGGGTTTGGCGGAGCAGTTCGTCTGGATCATTGGCGAGCGACCCGGCCGCGGCGGCCCGACGCAAGTCAGCATCGGGCGCGGTGCGGGTCAGGAAATACGACAAGCGAGCCGCGATCGCGTGGTCGTCCAGCCACCGGTCGTTTTCCTGAAGAAACAAAAAATCGGGCGAACAAAAGATCGCGGCCGTCGCGGTTCGCAGTGACGATTCCATCGATTCACCCTGTTCCAGTTGCCCGGCAAACAGATCGACGTAACGCGACACCTCGTTGCCGGGCACCGGACGACGCAGCGCGATCGTGGCGATGTCCGTTAGCGTTTGGCGGGCAGCGGCGATTGGGTCATCGGACGTCAATTCAAACTCTTGGTCGCGATGTTTCCGTTTCGGTTTCGGCGTCCTGGTGAAATTTCTATAAAGCAATTCGTGACCACGACTGGGAAACGATTCGAGTATCGGCCCAATCAATTGAACCTTGGTGATCGCAACGCCCGGACCGGGGTAACCTTCCACACCCTGCTTGCGAAGGTTGTACGAAGCGAGGTCGATTTCTCCGGTGTTTGTAATCCCCGTGTCCATGATCCCCTTGTCCAAAATCCCCTTGTCCAGAATCCACGGGTCGATTTCGATCATGTACCGATGCCCAATGTTCGCGGTCATTTCGATCGTGGTTGGGCGGCCATCGTTGTCATCCAGCGGCGGCAATTCGGCGTACCCGTAAGTCGGCTTTTCCGACCCCCGGGCAAAGCTGGTACCGCCGACTCGGATCGTGACCGGGCGATCGGATTGGTGGGCATAACCGGTGATGCGTATCCGGTATCGTCCCGGCTGTTTGACGTCCGATCCGCGCAGCATGCCGGTTGGGTATCCGAGCCGCTTGAAGAACACAACCGAGCCGTCGGGAAGTTGCTTCCACAAGCTGCCGATGAACTTTTCGCCCTCACGCGTTTGTGCATAGGACGCCTCGATGGTGGTGACCTCGGGACGCTCGGCGGTCTTGGCGGTCGCCGCGTCGATGACCGCGTCGGCGGCATCGAGGTATTGCTGCAGGTGCACCATCGACAAGCCCAACGCTTCGCCAACGTTATCGAATTCGTGACTGCGTCCGTCTTCGGGTAGTCGCGGGACCAGGTCGATTTGGGTCCCGAAAATGTCATTGATTGTGTTGGAGTATTCGCGGCGATTCAGCCGGCGAAGCACGGTGCCCTTGGCCGCGCTGTGTGCCTGATGCAGCGATGGCTCGAGTGTTCGCACCAGCGACGCGATGTCGTCGGCGGGCACCGGTTCGGCGTCCTCGGGCGGCATCTCGCCCAGCCGCACGCGATCGAAAATCCGCACCCAGCGGTGGAACGTTGCCGGGTCGGAAAGGTCGTCGCCCAACTTGTCCAAATCGAAGCCGCCCTCGTCGGCCCCATCGGCGTGACAACCGGCGCAGTGTTGCACCAGAAATTCGTCAAGCGGCTGCCGCGAGAACGAGGGGTCCGCGAATGCCCGATCAAACGACATTGCCAGGAAGCAGGCGGCAACGGCCGACGCCATCGTTTGCAAACCGATTCGATCAAACGCCATCAACAGAAACTCAATTCAATCGCTTGGAAACGAAAGAGCGAAGCGTCCATCGTAGTCTATCGCGGGGAAATAAATTGCAGCGGTGATATCGGACTTTTGGCCGGACGGTTACAATCCCGGGCCGATTAACCCTGACGAGATTTATGTTCAACCCTAACGAGATTAAGGATCCGGTTTACGACGCTGCCGCGGTGGGGGCGAGCAGTATTTTGCTGGTCGATGACACGCCGGTGCTGCGTGAACGCCTGGCGATGGCAATGGTGCAACGTGGCTTCCGAGTCGAACAAGCGGGCCATTTTGACGAAGCGGTCGAAGTGTTTTCCCGATCCCCGACCGAGCTGGCCGTGCTGGACCTGCGGATGCCCGGGAAGAGTGGCCTGGAATTGCTCCGCAAGCTGCTGCAAATGCAGGCGGGCACCCGCATCATCATGCTGTCCGGGTTCGGCAGCATTCCCGCCTCGATCGATGCCGTCCGCGCCGGAGCGATTAACTTTTTGTCCAAACCCGCCGACGCCGACGACATTTTGTCGGCATTTGTTCGTGGCGACACGCCGGCGGTGCCATCGGGCGCGACCGCGTTCCCCGCACCCAGCCTGGCTCGCAACGAATGGGAACACATCCATCGGGTGTTGGCCGATTGCGGAAACAACATTTCCGAGGCGGCGCGGCGGCTGGGAATCCATCGTCGGTCGCTGCAACGTAAGCTTCGCAAACGCGCTCCCGAGGACCCGGCCATGCCCGACCCGGAAGAAGCGTTTGAAGGGGAGGAAGAATCGTGAAAGCGTTGCTGTTGACCGACGCCAAAGCCATGTCCGTGACGGAAATGGAACTTCCCGAAGTTTCACACGGCGACGTCCTGGTCCGCGTTCAAGCGTGTGGCATTTGTGGCAGCGACATCCACGGTTACGACGGCAGCACCGGCCGCCGACAACCCCCGCTGGTGATGGGACACGAAGCCGCCGGCATCGTCGAACAGGTCGGTGATGGGGTCGATGATCTTCCCGTCGGCACCCGAGTCACCTTCGATTCGATGGTGTCTTGCGGACAGTGTTACTTTTGTCGCAAGGGACACCAAAACTTGTGCGATCATCGCATGGTGCTGGGCGTTTCGTGTGACGAATATCGCCGTCACGGCGCCTTTGCGGAATTCATCAGCGTGCCGCGGCGAATTGTGTATCCCATTCCCGATAGCCTTTCGTTCGAGCACGCGGCACTTGTCGAAGCGGTTTCGGTGGCCGTGCACGCCGCCGAAGTGACGCCCATTCGCTTGGGTGACACGGTGTTGGTGGTCGGTGCGGGAATGATCGGGTTGCTGGCGATTCAAGCCGCCAAGGCCGCCGGTGCGACGAAAGTGATCGCGATCGACTTGAGCGAAAGACGTTTGCACGTCGCACGGCAATTGGGTGCCACCGAAGCTTTGCTGGGCGATGACTCGGTCGTCGGGCGGGTTCGCGAATTGACCGAGGGCCGGGGTGCGGACGTGGCCATGGAAGTCGTCGGCGCAACGCCGACGATTCAAACTGCCATCGAAGCGACTCGTAAAGGCGGCTGCGTCACCCTGGTCGGCAACGTCGCACCGAAGATCGATCTTCCGCTGCAATCGGTAGTCACCCGCGAAATTCGTTTGCAGGGAACTTGTGGTTGCAACGGAGAATACCCCCAGTGCATTGATCTGATGGCGCGGGGGATCATCAATGTCGATCCGCTGATCACCGCGCGGATACCGCTTGACGACGGGCCGGCTTGGTTCGATCGGCTTTACGCCGGCGATCCCGAACACATGAAGGTGCTTGTCTGTCCGGCGAGCTGAACGCCGACGCCGATCGGCCACTGAATTTTTGGGCAGCGACGGGTGTCGGGGTCGGGGCGATTGTCGGCGGGGGCATTTTGGCGCTCGCGGGGGTGGCTTTTTCGGCAGCGGGCCCGGCCGCGATTGTCGCCTTTGCCGTCAACGGCGTGATCGCCGGGCTGACCGCATTGTCGATGGGCGAAATGGCATCGCGGTTTCCCCAATCCGGCGGCAACTATACGTTCGCCCGCAAAGTGCTTTCGATCGAAGCGGCATTCACGGTCGGCTGGGTCGTGTGGTTTGCTTCGATCGTTGCGGCGGTGTTGTACGCTCTGGGTTTTGCCCATTTCGCATTGCTGTTGTTCGGTGATGTGTGTTTGGCATGGGATCTTGCGGACGTACGGCCGGTGGACCCGGCGACGTCGCCGCGATGGGTTGCCGGATTGGCATGTGCCAGCACCTTGGCGCTGTGTGGTTGGTTGGCGATGCGGGGCGGCGGCGGCGGGGCGTGGGCCAACGCGGCCAAGGTGATTGTCTTCGCCGTCCTGATCGGCGGTGGGTTGTGGGCCGTGTTGAACGGGTTGGGTGCCGACACGCTTGATTCGGCAGCCAGCACAATGGATTCGGCAGCCAGCACAATGGATTCGGCAGCCAAAGCAGATGCCTTGCTGGATCAAAAAACGAGCGTGTTTTTCCATAACGGGCTGAGCGGCTTGGTGATGGCGATGGGGTTCAGCTTCATTGCCCTGCAGGGTTTTGATTTGATCGCGGCGGTGGGCGGCGAGGTGCGGCATCCGGCGAGGAACTTGCCGGCTTCAATGCTCGCTTCGCTGGGGATCGCGTTGGCGATTTACCTGCCGCTGTTGTGGATCATCACCCAGGTTGGCGTGCCGCCCGGCGAAACGATCGCGGCGGCGGCGGCCGCCGATCCGGAGGGCATTGTCGCCAAGGCGGCGGGGCTGTTCTTGGGACGGCCGGGTTACTATTTGGTCACCACCGCTGCGGTGTTGTCGATGGCGACGGCGCTACTTGCCAATTTGTTCGCCGCATCGCGAATCGCGGCGGCGATGGCGGGCGACCGCAACTTGCCCGCATTTTTGCAGCGTGGCGGCGTGGTGGGCGACAACCCGCTGGGCGCGATTTGGGTGACCGGATTGCTGGCGTGCCTGCTGGTGTTTTTGCTTCCCGATGTGGCGTCGGCGGGCGCGGCGTCGGGATTGATCTTCTTGGTGACCTTTGCGCTGGCGCATTGGTTGGCGTTATTGATGCGACTTCGCGGTGGGAATACGCCACCGCCGTTTGCGACACCGTTTTTCCCGCTGGTACCCGTCGTCGGGGGCATCGCTTGTTTGGCCTTGGCGGTCTTTCAAGGTTGGGCGGTGCCCGCGGCAGGCCGCATCGCGATCACCTGGTTGGGGCTGGGCGGATTGCTGTTCTTGACTCTGTTTGCCCGCCGCGCCCGAACGATGGACGCGGCACTGCTTGCCGCCGATCCGGAACTCAATCGGCTACGCGGACGTACGCCGACGATGTTGGTGCCGATCGCCAACCCGGCCAACGCTGACGCGATGATTTCGCTGGCGGGTTGCTTGGTGCCACGGGGGATCGGCCGAGTGATGGTGCAGACGGTGGTGGTGGCGGACGAGAAATGGGACCCGGTGGCCGAAGTCGAAGCCCTATCCCATGACCGGGGCGATGCATCGCGTGGCAGCGACCGTCCATCGATGTCTCGCGGGCCGACCGAATCCAGTATCCAGGTGCTGCGACAGGTGTTGGCGGCGTCGCACCGTCGCGGCTTCCCCTGCGAGACGCTGACGACGGTCTCGTCGTCTCCGATGCAAGAAATTGCTCGGGCGGCTAAGGCTCACGCATGCGAATCGGTGTTGCTGGGCGTCAGCAACATTCCTGATAACGCGGCCGATCAACCCCTTGAAGCCCTGCTGGGTGCGTTGGAAAGCGATGTTGTGATTTTGCGTTGTCCACCGGGATGGCAGCTCGGCGACGCGAAACGAATTCTGGTGCCCACCGGTGGCCGTGGTGGGCACGATTACTTGCTCGCGCGATTGATCGGCAGTTTGGCGGGGGACGCGGATCGCGAGGTGGATTTTCTTCGAGTGATGCCGAATCCGAGCAGCGATTCCGACCTGGCGCGGGCGCGGCGTCATTTGTTACGGATTGCAGCCGACAACGGCGACCGCGGCGGCCACTGCGAGGTTGTCACCAGCGACGACGCGGTGCGCACGATCACGCAACGCTGCGATCCGTCGACCCTATTGATTCTGGGCGCCCAGCGTCTTGGGCCACGGCAAAAACTTTTCGGCGAATTCGTCCGCAAGGTCGCGCGTCAAGTCCGCGGTCCGATCGTCATCATCAGCCGGCGTGGTTAATACGAGCGGCCCCGTGTCAAAACTTCGTCTTGAATTCATCGCCCGCACATCTTTTGGATCTTGCTTGCCGATACGATCTCGCCGCTGCGGGGCGCTATTGCGTCCCATCTCTTGCTTAGGTCGGTCGGCTTGACGACACGTTGAACTTCATCGATTGGAAATCGCGGATGCGGATTGGAACAGGTTTGTTGTTGTGTTGGATTCTGGCCAGCTTTTGCACTTCTGGTTCCGCGGCGGAGGTCATCCTGTTCGAGGATTTCGATGATGCGAGCGATGAACGCTGGGGTGGCGGTGCGAACTTTTTCGGATCAGCAAACGGGTCGAACAACTTTTCGAACTCGCCGCATTCCGGTGTGATCGGTGGCGGTGGTCGCTACGGAACCTTGGTCGCGGGGCTCGGTGCGTCGCCGGCCAACGGCCCTCTGGTTTCGGCGGCCTATACGCTGACCACGGACCAGGTCGACAGTCTGAACGGTCTCGGGCTTTCCATCGATTTTGATGGCTGGCTCGCCAGTGAGGTGGGCGATGATGCCTACACCGTTTTCTTTGCTGACCTGTATGAAAGCATCGATGGAAGCGGTCCATCTTTCGGAACACTGGTCCTTGCCAGCGGTCTTGAAAACGTCGGCGTGGTGACGTCCGTGGGTGCGAACGGCGAACTTGGCGCGGATTGGAACATTGACAACTGGTCGCTGTATCAGACTTCCCAAATACTTGACGACCGGACCCGGTCGCTAACGATTTCCTATCAAGGTTTCGGTTCGCCCGTTCCCGACCGAGCGTTTGCGGATCAGGTGACCGTATCGCTGTCGGCGGTTGCTGTGCCGGAGCCGTCATTTTTTGGTGTCGCCATGGGCATCGGCGGCGTGATGACGTGGCGGCGTCGCAAGGCATCAAAAAATCTTCGCCAACCAAAGTAGCTCGCCTCTCCGAGGCGTGAACGGTCCGGCGCTGATGTTGTCCACGAATCACACGAATCCAACGAATGAAGTCAATTAATTCTCCCGATCGATCACTTCGCGGCCGTCATGTGTCAACAAGGCTCGAAGCATTTTGGGATCAATCGTTCTTGAAAGCGTTTGCACCGATCCATCAAACATCAACACCATCGCGGATTCGCGATCGCCGAAAAAGCTGTCGATCAAGTTGTCTTCGTCCAATTCCCAAAATCCCGGTTTCATCCAAGGCGTCGCCGCAGCGGAGGGAGCCTCGGCCATCGCGATGGTGTTGCTGGTCCCATCGCGGATCGACCGAAAGGTCTTTGGTGTTTCGGAATCGGCGTACAGCGAACCTTTGATCACTGGGATGCGAATGTTCGTTCGATCGGTATCGCCAAAAACACGGATCACCGTCTCGGCGTATTCTTGATTGGCTTGCGAATCCCACGCTTCATCCCGTTTGATCGCGTCGAAGATGGCCGTCTGGTCCAGGTATGGCAACATCGCAACACGATGGCTCAATAAAGCGTTTCCGTTTTCATCGACGATCGTATCGGGCAGCTTTTTCTTGGCCGCGAAGTGGTTGTGCATTGCCACCCCCATTTGCTTGAAATCATTTGCACGTTGCTGTCGACGCGCGGCGGCACGTAGCGATTGAAAGTTCGCTGCCATGAAATCGCCAACGACCTTTGCCGAAGCGTCCACTTGGACGCTCGCCGCATCGACACTAACCGTCATCCTGGGCAGTCGATCGTCGGCCTGCCGCGTGATCTCACGAACCAACGCGCCCACACGCTGGGCGGCTGCTTGGTCGACAACAAACAGGGTCATGGAAAATGCCGGTTCAGGTGGCAATGACCAGGCGACTCGAATTGCATCCACGTCTTTCAACAACTGCCGCGGCGAAAATTGCACGGGCGAAGCTTCCGGTAGTGCATCCGGCCAAAGCTGCATCAAATCCTCGCGATTTTCCTTTGGCCAGGAAATCATCAATTGATGGTCCAACGATCGACCGGCAAACAGGTTCGCGAAGCGTTGATCGCGATTGGCGGGATCGCTGATGCGATCCAAGGTCGAATTGGCACCAAAGCAAGTGACATCACCAACGCTGCGCATCGTCAACGGTGATCGTTCGCTGAGCGGCGACCAGGCCATCGACAGCAATCCTTTGACCATGTTTGGGTCATCGACGCGGGTCATGATCGCGGGCGTCATCTTTAGCAATTCGTCGGCTGAAAGCGTTACCACCAGGTCCTTTGCCCCGGCTTGCCGCATCGATGTTAAAAATCCATCCGCCATCATCGCGACGCGACGCAAGTTCGCCTCATTGCGAACATCACCACTCTGTTTGATGAAATAGTCGGCAACGGCGGCGGCATCGATCCGCGAGGTGTTCAAGCGAACCATTGCCAACGTTGATGGCTCGGCGAACTGAACCAGCGCCCGAAGCGATTCGTCCTGCGGGATTGCCGGTGATGGTTCCTGGGCGTGACATGAGCCGAAAGATAAATTCGTCAAGATGACGATAAAGAGAAAGCGAAACATGCTTGGGCTCCGGTGCAATAGGTTATTTGACGAGCTTGATGATCAGGGTTGCCGCTTGGTCGCCCGGCCAGCGTGAATCGCGTTTGAACTTGGCGGTGGTGGCGTTTTCGCGGACGTACCCGTACCCCGCGTTTTCCAAATGGCCGCGTATCGGATCCGGCCAAGCGGGCAATTCCATTTCACCCAGCGACTTGGGCAGTTCTCCGGTGCGTGCGGCGTGTTCGCGAAGGGCTTGCAGGGTTGCGGTTTCGTAGTGCATCGATTCGTAACGCATCGTGGCCGTGTTTGCGGCTTGAACGGCCGGTAGCAACAACCCAATGATCATGGTGGCCGGATTCAACATGGCCTCGGGTGTCCGGGATCGCGTGCCCGCAAACTGCTCCGCCCGATCGATGTATCGGTGTCGAATCGTTCGCGGCAGCAGGGCCCACTTCAGCCGATCACCGGTTTGAACTTGCAACTGATCGGCGGTCGCTCGCAAGACAGCTTCGATTCCCGATAGGTCATCGGCTTTCGATCCCCACGATTTGTTTTCCCGGAGGTACTCGCGGGAAGGTCCTGACAATGCCACAACGGCCAAGCCGGAGGCCAAATCGACGGCTGGCTGATCCAAACGTTGCGTTGAATCGAACAAACGAAACGCGGAAGCATACTCTTTGGCAAGTTCTTTCCAGAGCACCGCCGCGGCTTCCCGGCCGATTGGAGTCTCGGGTAGCCTGACATCGAAATTCATCATCCGATTGATGACGAGCGTTTCCACTTCGATGGAATCGCGCATTCCAAAAACCGACTCTGGAACCGATGCAAGTGCCCAATAGAAATTGGGTGACGAATCAAACACTGAAGCTTCGCGAACAAGGCCATCTGCGATGCCCAACAGCGCCAGCGAGACCAACTTGGTCACTAGAAAGTCGTTCGTTTTGCCAACAATATCCGCGAGACGGTAGAGCGTCATGACGTCACGAGCGTGGTCGTCCCAGCGGTCTTCCGCCGCTGCCACCTTGGCTCGCAGGGAAATCAAACGAGCCAATTCGCGGCTGCTTTGCACTTCTTGCAACGACAGCGAAAACCATTCTTCGACCGATGAATTTTCCAGCGCGAGCTCGTAGTCGACACGCATCATCGGGATCGCTCGGTCAAGTTCTCCAAAAGCCAGATCATATTTTTCCAGAAAACTCTTGACCTTTTCGACTTCCGAAACTTCCAAGGGTCCGTCGAGCCATTTGTTATAAGTGTTGTCGATGTCATCGGCACTCAGGTTGGCCCGTAGATTGACCTCGGTCATCGCCAAGATCGATCGGTTATAAAGCGCGGTTGCACTTTCCGAGCGCCGCTTGTCAGCGGCCGGCCAGAAACGGTATCGCAGCGCCGGTCGAACCTGGGCGGCGGGGCTGATCTCGATCGTGCTCGTGGCTTCAGCGGCTTCCTGGGCCTTCAGGAACATCGGCGATATTACAAGAAGTGCGACCGTCGCTAAACTCCGGTGCAAAACAATGTCTGCAACGTGTCCTGACGCTTTTGAATGGATTCGATATCGAGACACCGTTTTGATCTCCGAAAGGGTAAAAGGTCAGCCGGTTATTGTTCGCACGTTCGTTAGAAGATGGACAGCGTTCGGCTGTGCGACGGCCGCAGAATTTCGTGTTCCTCGATCGACGGATCGTCTGTCTCGGTCACACGTGTGCGGAACGGAAAAGAGTCCGATGCGCTCGCGCCGGCTGACGCAATCACGCTGACTTGACCCGGCAGTCGTGACGGCAGTGGAAGCCAGTCAACGATCGAAAGTGCATACGGCGGAGGCGATGAAACTTCTGTCGCCGGTGCTGCCGAGGACTTTGTGGCGAGCAGAGGATCTGACGCAAGCTTTTGACGGTTACCGATCTTGGATTTCGATACCGCGGTCGTCGCGGATTGCTCGGCGATACGTGTGGGTGAAGTTGACGTCAATCGTCCGGCAAAGAAGCCCGAAACCGCAATCAAAAATCCGGCGGCAAGCATGAAGTTTCGTCGTCGCGTTTTTCGACGTGATGTGACTGTAGAACGATCGACTTGAGGCGCGGTGTTGGAATCTTCCGCTTCCGCTAAACCCGCGGCCCGACCCATTTCGTAGAACGCCAAGCGGGTATCTTGCGTCGATGATTGCGGCTGCACCTGCTGCAAGATTGCCGCCAGTGTTGGATCCAATTCAAAGGTCCGATCAGACATATTTCTTTGGGGGGGCTTCAGCGATTTGATACGTTCGTGGGCCGGCAGTCTTCGATGCAGCCGACGGCTTCACGCAGCCGCTCGATCGACTCGGCGTAGCGGCGGTGGACAGTGCTTTTGGAGGACTCGGTCAGCTTCGCGATCTGGGCAAACGACTGATTTCCCCAGTGCGCCAGCACGATAATTTGCCGGTTTTGGTCGGGGAGTTTTCGAAGTTCGGAAGTCAATTGAACGTGTAGTTCACGTTCTTCGATGGACGTATGAGCGTCCGATTCGAACCAGCTGTCCCGTGCCTGGGCCCGGGTTCCATGAAGATGATCCCGGCGCTTTTGGCTTTGCTCGCGCCTTCGGAAATCAATCATCCGGCGTCGAGTGACCTGGACCAGCCAGCCTTCGACGTCGTTCGGCGGATTTTGGGTTCTTGCAAGTTCAATGAATGCTTCTTGGACAGCGTCTTCGGCGTGGGACTCCAGTTCACTGGACCCTGCCATGGATCGCGCGATCAGCAGCAAACGCGGCTGAAAAGCGTCCCAGATTTGGCAGAGTTGGGCGGGCGACACGCGGGCTTCCGACGTCGTGGTGAGTGCGTTACGTCAACAAGGACGACACAGAACGATCATCGTCCCAGAAAACCTCGCGAAATGTTTACGGTCGCGTTTGCAGCCGAGGGTGTTGTCGCGGCGCACCTGGGCAAACATCGCGGCAAGTGAGCCGCTGGCTGAGCTCTGCGCGAATCCACGGGTACTACGAATACACAGGACCGCGCACGTACCCGGCCCGTCGCTGTCGCTCCAGTCGCGGCTCACCCATGCAAACGGCGCGGCGGGTGAGCCGCTGGCTGAGCTTTAAGCGAATCCACGGGTACCACGAATAGACAGGACCGCGCGGACGTACCCGGCCCGTCGCTGTCGCTCCAGTCGCGGCTCACCCATGCAAACATCGCGGCAAGTGAGCCGCTGGCTGAGCTCTACGCGAATCCACGGGTACCACGAATACACAGACCGCGCGCGTACCCGGCCCGTCGCTGTCGCTCCAGTCGCGGCTCACCCATGCAAACGGCGCGGCAGGTGAGCCGAAGGTGTGGCGACAGCCACGCGTCGGGTCGGTTGACGTTTGCTTCCACCGAAGACGTCTCGGTCACGGACCCGGCTCATGGCCTGAGTGCCGAAGGCACGGCATGCTGTAGAAATCTCCGGGGCTTCAACCTGCCATCGCTTCGCGATTGGGGTTTTATGTCCACTCGCGTTTGGCTCGCGAACAAAGCCGCTGGGCGGCTTCGTCGTCGACGAAAGTTTCCGTGGCTGGATCCATTTTGACGGTGCGGCCCAGGATCCAGGCGATCGCGGCAGCGTGACAGGCGACGTGTGAACGACGCATGACCGATGGGTTACACACGGTTGCTTGACGCGATTTGACACAATCGAAGAAGTCCCGAGCGTGAGCGGACACGTCCAAGCCGCGGACGCGTTTGGTTTGCGTCAATTCGGCTTGCAGCTTGGGGTTGGAGGCCAAGATTTCGCCAGAATCGCCGGTTTCCACCGATCCCTCCTCGCCCACAAATCGCACCGGACAAGTCCCCAATCGCGTCGTCCACCGTGGTCCGCGATCACCAAATGGATCGGCGATGAAATCGATCACCACTTCCACACCATCGTCGTAGGTGCAAGTGATGTGGGTTGGGTTGGGTGTGTACTGGACCGGCAAACGATCGTCGGCGTCATGTCCCCATTGGCACAGGTCCAGAGTATGGGCGCCCCAATCGAGCAACCTCGCCCCGCTGTCAAAATCCCATTGGCCACGCCATCGACCTTGGACGTACTTTGCGTTGTACGGTCGCCAGGGCGATTCACCCAGCCACATGTTCCAGTCGCAAACATCCGGGCTGGGCTCCGTCTGGGCGGGTAACCAAGTGTTCTCAAGCGTTGGCTGGTAAACGCTGGCGTAGAGTTTCTGTATCTTGCCGAGCTTTCCGGCTTGAGCCAAACGAACGACTTCTTTGAAATTCGGCACGCTGCGTCGCTGGGTGCCGGCTTGGAAGATGCGACCCTCGGCTTGAAAGACGCGATCGATTTCCTGGCAATCGGCGATTGTGATACCGCACGGCTTTTCGCTGTAGACATCCTT
>JBCCRW010000106.1:0-15148 GCA_039201055.1 Planctomycetota bacterium
CGCGATCCATCTGGATTCGGTCGACGGTGAAAATTTGCCGTCGCCGTCGCGTTCCTGGTGCGCGTTGGTCATCACCGGTGTTGCGGGACTTGAACGGCAGGGGAACGTTTCGCCGCTGGAAATCCTGGGACGTCTCGATTCACAAGGACAAAGCGCCAAGTGACATTCAGCCCAATGATATTCAGCCCAATGACATTCAGCCCATTGAAAACAGCCTTAACAAGATACCGAATGCCCACACAAAAACGCTTGGCATCGTCCGCCCGGCGAAGCGGTATGGTGACCACCGTGCTGGCGTCGGCGCTGCTGGTTTTTGTGTTGACATTGATGTGGGTCACCACTCAGCGGATGCACGCCCAACGTCTACACGAAGCCAATCGCCAGCATTCGTCGCTGCGGAATGCCGCGATCCGGGCCGCCATGGCGATCCCGTTGGGCGATGGTCAAACGCTGACCCTGCCCATGGACCCCGACCGCCAAGTCAAACTGACGCGGCGCGGGGATGATTGGGATTTTCAGATCGTCAAAGCACCCGTTTTGCCCGCAAATTCACCCGATTTAAGTCCCAAGGAGAATGAATGATGGTTCATCCGCCACGTCATCGCGAGGCCTTCACGTTGGTCGAATTGCTGGTCTGTATCGCCATCATTGGTGTCTTCGTGGGGTTGTCGATGCCGGCGGTCCAGGCCGTGCGGGAATCCGCCAGGCGGGCAAAATGTCAAAGCCGGATGTTCGCGATCAGTCTGGGTCTGCACAGCTACCACGATCGCTTTGGCAGTTTTCCCATCGGCACCACCGATGACGCGGCGGCGATCTCCCATGGCACAACCGGCCACCACCACAATTGGATCGGGCGGATGTTGCCGCAAATGGATCTGCGGCTGATTCACGAACATATCGATCCGAATGTGTCGATTTACGATCCGGCCAACGCCGCGGTGCTGAATTTGCATTGTCCCAAGTTTCATTGCCCCAGCGCGGCGGTACGCCCGGAGAACGTCAGTGACTACGCGGGCATTCATGGACCGCAGGAGCGTCCCATCGACGCCCAGGGACGCGGGGTGTTTCTGCTCAATGAAGCCGTTCGTCGCGACGACATCACCGATGGGCTGTCTTACACGGCGGTGGTTGCCGAAAAAATCAGCTACGAATCCGATTTGGGCTGGTTGAGCGGCACTCGTTCGACTCTTCGATGCACCGGAGGTGGTATTGAAGCATCCGACGATGCATTTCAGTCGCCACCGCCGTCCGCCTTGGGCAGCATCGGCAGCTACCATGCCGACGGGGCGATGGTGTTGTATGGGTCGGGCGAAATTCAATTGCTCTCACGCAGCGTCGATGCCGAAGTGCTTCGTCAAATCGCCAACCGCGCCGATGGCGAATTGCCACTGGGATGGATGTCGATCCAGCAACAACGCGAACAGATGCTTCAGAAGGGCCGGCCTTGATCGTCTGGTCCGCCAAGCGGCGGGAACCCGCCCACGATGCTTCCGCCTCGGATCGATCCGGCTTGGGGCCGGCAGTGCCTCCGCCCGTCGATCGCGACGCGCTCGCGTTGTCCGGCGTGGCGGTCTTTGTCGTCGCGATTCATTTCGTCGAATGCTTGTTGCTGTTTTCGATCGCGGACAAGGGGATGCTGCGTGGCTTCCCGCTGGGCGGAATCGCGGCGGCGATTCTGTTCTTTGGTGTTATGCTGACGCTTTCGCGATCCCAAAGTGGATGGAAATTCCGTCGCCGGATCGCGACGATCTTGGTGTTGACGTTGGTCGCGTTGCTGGCCGGAAAGCTTCGCTTTGGAAACTATTTGCTGCTGTGGGCCGCATGGTTGGACGTGACGGCGGTGGCCGTTCTGCGATTCCTGCACGGCGGCACGTTGGCGACCGTCGATTCGAGCAAATTGTTCGTCACCGCGCGGCAAAAACAAACCGGGATAAGCCAGATCCTGCTTGCCACCACCTTGGTCGCGGTTGCCGCCGTCATTACCCGCACATTGTTGGCCGATGCTTCAAGCGACGAATCGCTCCGGCTGTTTGTGTTTCTGGCGATGCATGTCACGGGCAGCTTGTTCCTGTGTTTGGTATTGCTTCGATTGCACATCTCTTTTTTCATTCTGGCCCTGGCCGTCCTGGTCGCGCAGTGCATCGCGACGGCGTTGCTGCTGGAAGGCTCGCTAATTTCGGGCGAAACCGTGTTGCTGCTTGCGTTTTCGGCAAGTTTCTTCACCCACGGCGTATTGTTCCTGGGCATGCTTCGCAGCCAGGGCACGCGATGGCTGATCGGGGTTCGTTCGGCGATGACGGTTCCGCCGCCCATGCCGAGACCGGGTTTCGCGGAATCCCGAAGTGACGCAAACGAATAGCCGCCGATCCCATGGCGTAGCTATAATGCGGAAATGTTATGACCCGACTCTTGTCTTCGTGACACCCTTTTCTCCAGGTGCGATATGTCGATTACACGCACGCGTTCGACCACCGTTAATGCCGCGTTCCTGCGGGACATCAAGGACGACAACCAGGAACTCAAGCGACTGTTCGATCACCTGGGGTCGCTGACCTTCCATCCGCAAATGGCGATCAACCACTGGGATGAACTGGTGGCGACGATGGACCAACTGGTCGACCAAGTCGCCATGCACTTTGCACTCGAAGAAGCGTACGGATACTTTGACAACGCGATCGAGGTCGCTGTGCAATTGTCAAAGCGTTCCGAAATGCTCCGTGATCAACACGCAACGCTGTTTGAGAAGCTGGTCGATTTGGACCGCCGGATTTCAGATCTTTCGCCCGAGCGGCCGGAAAAGATCGCGGCATGGCTCAAAGACTTTAAGCACTTCAATTTCGAATTCGCTCGACACGAAGAAGCCGAAATTCGATTGATTTTGTCGGCCATCGACGACGATTTGGGCGTTGGTGACTAAACGCGGTATCGCATCACGTCTGCTTCACAGCGGACTTTGGGCAAGTGTGGGCCGTTTCGGGGCGATGGGTTTATTCATCGTCAACTACCGGCTCGCTTGTGAACATTTGAGCCCCGAAGACGTCAGCATTTACGTCGTCGCTCTGGGTGTCGTTTCGCTGCTGTCGTTGTTTGCGGGTTTTGGCCTGCCCTCGGTGGCCCTCCGCCGTGTCACGCGTTCGGTCGTTGGCGGTGCGGCGGTCAGCCCGCTGGCCCTGTTTGCTCGTGCCGGCGCGATGATCGGCATCGGCACGCTGCTGGTGTGGCTGGTTCTGATTGGGTTGCTGCATTTTGAAGCGGAGATCTTCGGCAAGCCGATGACGCCCTTGATCGTGGTGTTGTGCGGCTGGATTGTCGCCCGCACGGGCGCTCTGCTGGTTTCCGAAATCGCCCGCGGTGCCCAGCGTTTTGGTCTGGCGGCAATGTGTGGCGGTCAGCAGGGTGGATTGCTGGCCAACGCGCTGTTGACGGCGTTGCTGCTGTGGCCGAAAACCTTCATCGACGACGCGTATGCCCTGTGCCTGAGTCAGGCCGCGTGCACCGGCGTGGTCGCCGCCATCTGTGCCCTGTTTTGCACGAAGGACCTGCGGCAGGTTCCCGGCAAACCTGTCGCAAAAAACGTCGAACAAGTTGATGCGAGTGGTTTGTTATCCAATCGTTCGATGTTGTGGGAAGGATCCAAGGTTTTGGTCGCCCAGCTTTCGGTCATGGGCTTGGTCGAATACGAAACGTTGCTGGTTGGGCGTTATTGTGACGACACGCAGATCGCCGCCTGGGGTGCGATCCGCCGCCTGATTTCCCTGGTCGGTGCTCCGCTGCTGCTGATCAACGCGGCGATTCCCAGTTTTATCACCGAACTGCATGGCAACGGAAAACTGGGCCGCTTGGAACAATTGCTGCGTTTGGTCAGCACCATTTCGACGCCGCCGGCGATTGCCGCGATGATTGTGATCGGTGTTGCCGGCGATCACATCCTGGGTTTGTTCCGCGCGGATTTGGCCGAATACACTCGGCCATTGTTTTGGCTCGCTATCGCCAATTTGTTTTTTGTGGGCACCGGCAGCGCCGGGTTGGTATTGCGGATGACCGACCACCAAGCGTGGACGACGGTGACATCGATCGTGCTGTCGATCGGCTACGTCTTTGCGGCCCCCTGGATCATCGATCGCTATGAATTGGCCGGTGCGGCCGCGCTGGCGGCGGCGTTGATCTTTTTGCGCAATGGGATTTCGACATTGCTGGTTCGCGGCATCATTGGCGTGTGGTGCACGCCGTATTGGACGCCGGGTCCGCTGCTGCGTTCGTTTCAAGATATCCGAAGCGTTGCATCAAATCGCCGTAGGCGTCGGTCAGACGATCCAAAAGCCCCGGCGTAAACAGATCCTTCCAGCCACCCGATTTGGCTTGCCGCACAAACACCCGTTGCGATTCGGCAGTCACACCACGGGTCGGGTTTGAAGCGGACGCCGAATCCTCGTTTGAAGCGGGCTCCTGTGCCGCAATCGATTGTCGGTACTCTTTCTCTTTTTCCCGCATCCGGGTGGCCGTATTGTCATCGATGGCCGCGCGAAACCGTTCGGCGGGCACGTCGATTTCGAAGAAGTCCAACACGCTGTGCAACGTCGCATCGGGATCGGCGCGCATGTCTTCATAGCGGATCACCAGCGTGTCGCCACGATCGATGGATGGCAACCACGACCGGGTGTGCGAACCCCAATCGCTATAGACGCAGCTTTTTCCCGATAAAAACAGATCCAAGAACTGATCAAAATCGCAGCGGCGAAAAATCTCTCGGGCCGAATATTGCTTGTTGAAGTGAAATTGCGACACGGCGACGTCGCGTGGATCACGAATCAACAAAACACTCCGCATGTAGCTCGGGTGAAACGGCTCGTGTGTTTTGATCATCCGGCCCTGACCGGGGAATACCGGAACCAAATCATGGTGCCGGCCAACGATGATGGAGTATTCCAAAAAGGGTGATTGCCACTGGGTGTGCAGACCTGTCAGGCAATGAGTCAAAACATGCCGCAGCCAAGTGTTTCCCGACTTGGGGTAGGACGCCAAAAATCGATCGGTGGGCCGCAACGTACGGTGCCGCCGATACACGACGATGCGTCGGAGCGGCGATCGGCCAAGCCAATCCTTGACTCTTGGACGAAAGCGGGGCATGGGTCACTCGGTCAGGATCGGTTCGGAAAAAAGGGGTCAGGATCGGTTCGGAAAAAGGCTCAGCCTAGTCGTCGGAATTCCCGAATCAATCGCCCACAGCGACAGCTTTCCCGCGGCTTCGTGAAGCGGCGATGTGCCGTGTGGCGGCAATAAAACTGGGGACCAAAATCGTGCGAACGTAAAACGTATCGATCAACATGCCCAAGCCCAACGCGAAGCCCAATTCCACGATTCCCCGAAGGTTACGGACCGGCCCCGGATCCTGGCCCAAAAACACCAAGACACTCGGCAGCCAGGCGCTGGCCGTCATACTGAAAAAGGTCGCCGCCATCACCAACCCGCAGGCCGTGATAATCCCACCGGTTCGCGAAACCGCTCGCCGTAGCGCCGCCAACCAACCGCCTCGCTGTTCTTCTTCGGCAATTCGAGTCACCAGATAAACGTTGTAATCCTGGCCGATCGCCACCAAGATGACAAACAGAAACAGCGGCAGCTTCCAATCCAACCCGACATAATCGACGCCGTACAGATTGCGAAAAAACAGCATCGTTAAGCCGAGCGTGGCGTAATAGCTGATCAGCACCGTCGCGATCAAATATAAGCACAATACCCACTTGCGAATCACAACCAACAGGACCGCCAGGACCGCCAACACGACGGCCACCTTGATGACTCGGTTGTCGCGAGTGATGACGGTTTGCAAATCGATCAGGGACGCGGTCGTGCCCAACAAATACACATCGCCACCGGGAAACGAACGATCACGTTCCTTGATGTAAGCATCAAGATCCTGTCGTAGACGAACAACGCGATCGGCGGTCTGCTGGTCAAAGGGGTCGCCAAGGACCGCGACATCCAAGCGGACCAGCCGCTGGTCATACTTGGGGACGTCGGAATAAAAATAGCCCTGGGCCAATCGATGACTTTTTAGTGTCCGGCGTCGCCACGCGTCGCCGCTAAACATGCCCATTTGGCGGTCGGGCGGAAAATCACCCAGCGGATCATCGGCGTTGCGAACGACGACCACTTCATCGCGTGTGTAAAGGTATCGCGTCAAATCGCGAACGGCGGCCGCGGTGACCTCCCGCGGGCGATCGGCTTCCCAATTCAGCAATAACGTGACGGGATTGATTTCGCCAATTTGAAAATGCTGCCGCAGTAAACGCAAACCACGACGACTTTCCGAACTCGGGTCCAATTCGCTGCCCAAGTCATACGTCACATCACGCTCGTGCCGCCAACCGTACCAACCGGGAACCGCCAGCCCCGCCCAGCCAACCAGGAGCCAGGCCAGCGGATATCGCGTCAAGCGAATCGCGATCCAAGACCACAGGCCGCGACCGGGAGTCCCGTCGCTTTCGGTGTTCATCAAACCTCGAGCACTCGTTTGGCGGCGTGCGATCGAAACCGGCCAAAACGCCTTGGGACCGACCATCGCCAAGAGTGCAGGTGTCAGCGTCAAACACACCAGCAAACCAATCGTCAAACAAATGGCGATCACCGGACCGGTCCAGCGGAACTTGCCAAAGTCGGCAAAACCCAACATGCCCAACCCGATCACCGTCGTTAGCGCACTGCCGACCAACGCCCAAACCACGCCACGCAGAGATCGTCGACAGACGTCATGCCAATGCCCGGGCCCACCGGCCTCTTCCCGCAGCCGCGAAATCAGAAACAGGCAATAATCGGTTCCCGCCCCGAACAAAATCACGACGATAAAAATGCGGCTGGTTGTAAAAATCCGCAGCCCCCACACCGGATCACCGCCGGCCAAACGTGCCGGATCGGCGGCCAACAGCGACACCAACGACGTCGCGGTGACCACCGCAATCCCAATGGAAATCATCGGCACCGCCACCAACAATGGGGCCCGATACACCACGCACAAAATCAACAAAATCATGATGACGGTGATGGATTCGGTATAGCGAATCGAATCGCGTGCCGCGACCAAAGTTTCGCCACCGATCGCCGCGGACCCGGACATGGCGATCTGCAAATCCTCGGTTGCATAACGTTGTGCGGTGTCGCGGACATCGTCCAACAATTCAGAAAGCACATCGACGGTTTCAATATTTTCCGTCGCCGCCAGCTCGCTGGACAATTGCAGCAGCATCAAACGAGCCTGATCGGTGCTCATCTTGCCGCCGATCATGGGGTCGTCCCAGGACATCAAGTCGATCAGATTTTGCCAGCCCGGGTTGGGCCGCTGGGGCGGCGGGGGAAGCTCGGTCGCCATCTCCGGTGCAAGCAAAAGTGCCGCCTCGAAATCCTGACCGATGGCTTGTTCATCGGCACCGATTTTTTCAAGCCAGCGACCGCGATCCCAATACGCGACCGCCAAACGCGGTATCGTGTTACTGGGCTGAAAATCGTCGCTCAGTTTCGGGGCGATACGCTCGTAAAACGTCTCATCGGCCGCAATGGAACGGTCCAGTGCTTCGGAGATGATCTTTTCGGATCGCTCGCGCTGCTCGGCCGTCAGCAAGTCCGAATCGGCACCCTCCAGCCGCTTCCACGTGGCGATGGCCAGGTGGTGATTCAGACGCCGTGACAAGTCGGCGGCGACCAATTTGTCGTCATCCAAAAGCGGGCCATCGCGGGCGACGATAATCGCGATTTGACTGCGTGCACGGTCGCCGGGAAAAGCCTCACGCAGCATTTTATCGCCGGCGACACTGTTCATCCGAACCGGCAAATAATCGAAATCGCCATCGGCCGCGATGTCACGCCATGCCGGGGCGAACCAGCGGAGCGTGATGGCGACCACGATCCATGCCAACACAATGACGCGTCGGTGACGAATGATCCGGCCGGATCCATGACACGTCGGAAGGCGATCAAACACGCTGGGTTCCCGCGACTAGCGATCGCGGGCCATCGGCATGATGACGTACGCGTACCCGTCTTCGGTGGTCAGCAGTGCCGGCGACGAACCGCTTTCGATCTCCAGTCGAAAATCAGATTCCACATCCAGCACTTTGCAAAAATCGGCAAAGTAACGATGGTCGATCGTCATCGTAATCGGCTGGCCGTCGTAGGCGATGGGCAGTTCGACTTGCGAATCGCCGACTTCCGCGGTGCTGGCTTCCATCTTCAAGGTGCCATCGGCAAACGTAAAATCGATACCGCGTGATTCTTGATCGGTGACGACGGCCGCTTGGCGAAGCGCCGAAAAGATCGGCCCGACGCTCAAGTCAATTCGCACGGCTTGTTCCCGCACCGGCAACACTTGTCGCCAAGGCGGATAACGGCCCTCGACCAGTCGCGCGAAGATCGTCGCGTTCTTCATCCGCACAAGCAATTCGTTGCCAATCGATGCGACGTCGACCGATTCGTCGTCCTGGATGGCACGCTGGATCAAGGCGATCGCCCGAGTCGGGACGATGGTTGTCATGCCCTGCGTCGCGTGGTCACCCACGGCGGTGCCCCCACCGGCCATCCGAGCCAAACGTCGACCGTCGGTGCCGACGGCAACGCATTCATCACCGGTCAATTCGAACAACACGCCACCCAGCGCGTAGCGGCTGCTTTCGGGGTCGGTGGCAAAGACCGTTCGGCGAATCATCTCGCGAAACAAACGCGTGGGAATCTGATGAAACTTTTCCTCTTCAAAACCTTTGACGACGGGAAATTCATCGGGGTCGTTGCCGGGCAATCGAAACTTGCTGCGTGACCCGGAAACACGCAGACCCGATTCATCGGTTTGCAAGGTCAGCGTTTCGTCGGTCGATTCACGCAAGATGCCCATCGTGCGGGTGACCGGTAGCAATGCCGTCCCCTCGATCTCGATTTCCACACCCTCGGTTAATTCGGTGCGGACGCCGACTTCCATGTCGGTCGCGGCCAAGGTCAATTTGCCACCCGCGGCGGTGAGTTTGACGTTCTGCAGAATTTCTTTGGGGCTTCGCTGGGGCGCGATGGAAGCGGCCAGCGTGAAGGCGCCCGTCAATGCTTCTCGGTTACAGGTGATCTTCATCAAGGACTCTGATCGTCATCCACTATTTGTATTTTTCGAGCGGTAGTTGTAACCCGATCGTGATCCTGGCGGTAGCATCGCCCAAGCGACTTCGCGGCGGATCCGAATGGCAGGCGTGGCTTTCGATTCTTGATTTTTATTTCTTTATTGGATCGTCGTCGTCATGTTTGGCAAAAAATTGTCGGTTGTTCCCACAGCGGGATTCTAAATGCCTTGCACGCGGTGCTTTAGCGGGTGGGATGGGTGGTGGAAAAGCTGCCGAGGAAGTGCCGAGCGGCTGACCCAAATGGACCCGGTTTTCGACAGCACACGACATTCCAAGGCGCTGGAGTCAAAACCGGCTGTGTGACTGAAACAGCGGGTCGACCATTCCGAGACGGTTTATCCACCCCCGAAAAAAGGCATTTCCCAGCGTGCTTTTGTACCAATGCAATTTTAGGATCAGCCGCCGGGCGTTGGCCGCGGTTTCGTCACCAAGCATCGACCCGGTCCCGGCTGGGTCGGCATGGAAAGACCGTTTGCGGTCGGTCTTCCATGCCCCGGGTAGCGGATCGAGTTTCGAAACGGATCAAGTTGCCGAGTGGTTCAAGTTGGCCAGACGGATCGCGTTATCCGTGGTGCTCGAACCCTATCTAGCGGACCGAACGATTTTCACGACGCGAAGCCAAGCGAATGTCGCCATAGAATGCTTGTTCTTGCCGCATCAAATAGAACTTCGCCTTGGCCGCGTCACGCACGTCGGGAAGATCCAAGATGACCGCGATTTCATCGACCGTCGTCGTTTCAAAACCTTGCATCGC
This sequence comes from Planctomycetota bacterium, assembly GCA_039201055.1. Lineage (GTDB taxonomy): Bacteria > Planctomycetota > Planctomycetia > Pirellulales > Pirellulaceae > Rubripirellula. The sequence continues at coordinate 9,907 of JBCCRW010000106.1, forward strand.
CACCAAGATGTCGCCCTTGCTGATTCGTGCCTCCGCGGCCGCCGATCCGGCGCGGACTTCGGTCACATACAGCCCGCCGCGGTAGGTGGTCGATGCGTTGCGATTCAGCTTTTGCAGGGCCGCTTCGGACAGGGGTCGAGCCCGGATTCCGACTTTTTGCCATGCCACCGAGTGCGGACGTTTTTGCGCCGTCGATCGCGTGGGCGACGCGATCGCCAACTGCACGTTTTGGCCGCCGCGTTGAACTCCGATCGGCAAGGCCGCACCGGCGGGCCGATCAATCATCGACAACGCCAAGTCCAAGCGGTCGTTGATGACTTGGTCACCAAAGCGAATCACCTTGTCGCCCCGACGGAGCCCGCTTCTTGAAGCCAGGCTGTTGGCCGCGACCTGGGCGATGACGACCGGTTCCCGCGGACCGCCTCCGACCCGCATGCCCGTTTGTAAACGCGATTCGTTGTTGGATTCGATCATCTCGGAGATGATTTCCAACACTTGATCGATGGGAATCGCAAACGCAATTTGCTGTGCACCCACGCGGACGGCGACGTTCACACCAATCATTTCGCCGTGAATGTTCAGCAATGGGCCGCCGGAGTTGCCGGGGTTGATGCCCGCCGAAATTTGAATCAGGTCACGATACTCTTGGGTTTCGTTGACCGGCACGTCGCGATGCAGGGCACTGATGATGCCCATCGTGGTTGTGTGGACGTACCCGTACGCATTGCCGATCGCAATCACGCTTTCCCCGACCATCAAGTCATCGCTGCGTCCGCGAGGAATCGTTGCCAAGGGTTGATCGCTGTGAATTTTGATCAGTGCCAAATCGTTGCGGACGCGGGCGGCGATCAAGCTTGCCGACACCGTTTGGCCGTTGTCCAGTGTCACGCGAATGTCGCGAACATCTTCGACAACGTGATAATTGGTGACCGCGTATCCACGCGGATCGATGACGACGCCCGTTCCCATGCCGTTGACATTGCGAACGGTTTCCCCAACGGCACCGGCCATCCTGGCCGCGCTATCGCGGACCCGTTTTTGTCCATGAATGTTGACAACGCCCGGGCGGGCTCGACGAACCGCGAGCACGACGGGCGTTTCTCGCGTGGTCCGGTTGTGGTCGGCCTGGGTCGATCGGACGCCATTGCTTTGATCAACAGCGTTGTCCCGATGAAGACCATTGTCCTGGCCAAAACTTGGCCCGCAAATGGACATGCCGCCAAAGATGATCAGAGCCAGCGTCAGCAGGGTTCTGATTCCCGGTCTTGTGAGTCGAACGGGGTTCGTTCGCTCAGTCCTCTGTTCAAGCATCGATGGGGCGGCCCGGCTCGCTGGTGTTCCTTCCGATCTGTCCGGCATCGCCGGTACGAGCGGTTAGATCGGTACGACCGAAGCGAATGCTTGACCACGCCAACGCGGCGCCGCAAGGTTTACCAGGACGACATATTGCCGTCTCCCATTTCCGCGACTCCCCCATAAATGGGACGTGTCGGAATGGGATGAAAGCGCGGCCACGGCACCTGTTCTTGCTTTTTGGCGATGTGGGCCGAACGGTCTAAATCCGCGTCCGCACAGATTTCGCCGTCGCACGAATGCGTTCGGACAAGCGGACCACCATCGAAATTCCGCAATGTTTCGCTGGCTTGGCCCACGATGACGCCGGCCTGGCCCACGACATCATCGGGGCTATTGATCTCGTGCTGACTCTCCCAGCCGCCTAGTAGCCCGCCGCGATCGCGAGGATCATGATCTCGCCTGCTGGGGATGTTCAAAGCGACACAGCCCGAATGCACCAATACACCCGCAAGCAACAGCAATCCGCGGTGGGGAATGGCTTTCGTCCCGCAGATTCGGGAAACCGCCGCCTTCAGCATGATTTCAATGGTTCGCGAGACACGCATGGGGAAAACCGCCAATGAAAACGCACCGCCCGGTCAGGCGGTGACGTGAGTCGTGGTGCTTGGTTTCCCCCCAAGTTGGCCGCGTTTCCCATGGTGGGATACGAGCCGACCTCACTGTGATCGGTATCGGAAACCCCATCGTGAATCATCAGCCAAAGTTGAATAAGTGGGTAAAAAATGCCGTTTACGGAAGATGGCCGGCATCAAAACGGGATCGGAAAGCGATTTATTTTGAAAATTTCAGCTTGTCGGTGCCAAGGAAGTCCAAGCGTTTTCGAATAACGCGGTCATCCTGGCGTACCGCCCGAACCTTGGAAAACGATGGCCAAAACGTGTCCAATGAACCTATCTATCAGGCAACGATGAGAACGGGATCGGGATCGGGAACGACCAACCGAACGGCGACCGGGACCGAACCGATTTTCGAGGCCCGTTTGGCGTCGAACGTCCCGACCAAAACGGCAACCGAGTCGCGGACGGCCTTATTGCCGCCTACCCAGGAACCGCCTACCCAGGAACCCGTTTTCGAGGCCCGAGTGCTCGATGATCGAGTGCTCAATGACCGGATTCCCATCGCCAACTCTCCCGACGGCAGCTTTCCTGACGACCCCGGTCCCGAAGCAAAACGATCCTTGCCACGTCGTTTCGCGTCTTGGATGGGTCGCCTCGTGTGGACGATGTTTTCGGCGATGTGGTGGGTGGTGTTGATCGCGGTTATGGCGGCGGTCCCGATCGTTCAATTGGCGGCCTTCGGTTACCTGCTGCGTGTCAGCGGGCATCTCGCGCAGGGCGGTCGGCTCCGCACCGCGATTCCACATTTGCATTCGGCCGGACGGATCGGGCTCGCCGTGACAGCACTTTTTCTGGCGGCGTTACCCAGTCAATTGTTCGCGCATTACGAAGCCGTCGCGTCCATCGTGGACCCGGGTTCGGCGCAGGCGATCTTGATGCGAGTGATCGCGATCACCTTGGCGATCATCGCCTTGAACTATCTGGTGTGGTGCTGGCTGCGGGGTGGCCGAGTGCGGCATTACCTGTGGCCTGAACCGATTCGTTTCCTGCGTGAAGGGTGGCGACCTCGTTTGTGGTCCGAAGGCATTGATCGACTTTGGGCGTGGGCGATTTCTTTGGAATTCCCGGCGACGTGGTGGCTGGGTGCACGCGCCGCCGCGGGGACACTGATTTGGCTGATCCCCGCGATGATTGTGATGGCGGCTTTCCGTCGTGGTGAAACGGGATTGGCCGGTCTGGTCGGCGTCATCGCTCTGTTCGCACTGGGCATTGGCATGCAGTATTTGCCAATGTTACAGGTCCACTTCGCATCGACTGGCCGTTTCGCTTCGCTCTTCGCGATCCGTCAAGTGCGACATGATTTTCGTCGTGCTCCGTGGGCCTATCTGTTGGCGATGTTTGCGGGATTGTTGCTGTTTCCGATTCCGCTGTACTTGCTCAAGATCGAAGCAACGCCAAGCGAGGCGGTGTGGTTGCCGTGCTTGGTGATGGTCGCGTTTTTGTTGCCGGCAAGAATTGCCGAGGGTTTGGCGATTCGCCGCGCTCGTTTTATCCAGCCGACGCGGAAACAGCGTCGCGCGGGCATGACCGAATTACAGGCCCGCGAAGTCAAAGGGGGCGCGTGGCCGCGTTTGCAACGTTGGATGGTCCGCGCGATGATGCCCGGCGTGATCGCGACCTACTTGTTATTTGTTTATGTTTCGCAGTACGTCAGTTGGGACGGCTATGAAACGTGGGTTCAACAACACGCGGTGCTATTGCCCATCCCATTTTTGGAAGGCACATGAGCTGTATCTATTTTCGAAAGCGGAATACGAGTCCGCAAAGAGCTTTCTCGGTGAGAACACGAAGCCGGGGAACGCAAGGGAGGCACTTCGTAGCTTGCAAGCCGCTTTGGGTGATTCGACCGCGATCAGCCTTGAAGAACTGGCGATCAATCGAACCCGCCAAAAACTGACGGATCGTGAAATCGCTCTTCGCACGATGATTGGCAACGATCTGGAACGATTGGATGCCGCCAATAAAATCGGCGCGGTGCTCGCCATGGACCGCATCATGATTCTTAATGAACTATTGTCGATCTGGAAATAGAGTTCTTAACCCGATTTTGCGGCGGTATGGTCGCGGCGGTATGATCGCGACGGAAGACCGGTTCGGCCGTTATCGCGTCATGGCATCGAGTTTTGGGGGCAAGGAACTTCCGGTCGTCGCGGTTGTGAAACGTGTTCTCTGCACGTTGCATCGCGAGAATCCGTGGTGAATCGGCTAAGAAAAATCCGGAATGTTTGCCGGCAGCCCCACTCGCATGAACAATCTTGCAAACGCCTGTGAGAAGTGCTCGACATCTGGAGACTGCAAGCGTGGCCGCGTCCGATACGCCTATGACACGTCACTTTTTTCGACAAACTTGGCACAGAACGAACCGAGGTCTGCCCAGCGACCTCCTGACTGAAGCGGTTTCTTCCAGTATACTCGTCGCTTGCACGGGGCAATCGCTCCGGCAAGTTGTGGACGCAAAATGTGTTCACATGGGCCCGTAGCTCAGTCGGTTAGAGCAGGGGACTTAGGAGCAGCGAGCCTAAACGAAGCCACTTCGCATGGCTCGCTGCAAATGGGTTGCCGTAGCCTTCACAGCGTGAGGGCCACGGTAGAATTCGTCAAAGTCGGGGAAGGCTAAGTCGCCGCGTTGTCGTAGATGAGCGGGGATAGGCTAATCCCGAGCCAAGTCCGACGTCGTGCCTTTGGCACGGGGCCGGAAAGGTGTAGAGACTGTACGGCGAACTCGTAAAGAGAAGAGACAGTCCAGACCACAAACCCGAAAGGGGCGGCGAAAGCCGTAGTTGGTAAGCATAATCCCTTGGTCGGGGGTTCGAGTCCCTCCGGGCCTACTTCGTTTCTCTATTCCGGTGCTTCGGTCGCTATCACCGAAGCGACTTCACCCAACGACTTTGACGATGAAGTCGATGCAGCCGTCAGCAGGTTCAATACAGCGGAATTTACGGCGGTGGTGAGATCGCTAAGGCGGCAGCAGGCGTTGCGGAAGTCTAGTTCGATCGCAGTGTCTCGGGCACTTCGGCGAGCGCGTCATCGCCTAGCACGTAGCTGCGGCCGACGATCTCGGGGTCGTGGTTCACCAAGTCGGGGAACCTAACGCCAGGAAGAACCTCAACGGCGAAGATCTCTTGCACCCCCTCTTCAAACTTGCAGTAACCGAGCGTCTCGCCGGTCTCGACGTTGAGCACCCAGACGCCGCAATTGCGTTCCTCGACTTTCTTGAGCCGCTCGACAAGGGGGATGCCGCTAAACACGGCCGACTCGCGGACCTGCGA
>JBCCRW010000107.1:0-14975 GCA_039201055.1 Planctomycetota bacterium
ATTCCGCACGGCGGCGAAGTTCGCATCCTCGGCAATCGATCCACCGGCGTTGTACGCCGGTGAGACACCGTCACCGCTGGTGCTTTCGTAACGCACCCAGACGCTGCGCCGCCCGTAGGCATCAAAGCCGTATTCGTCACGCTGGGTGATTCGGTTGTTGTCGTAGTCGGCTTGGCTGGCGAAATAGTTCATCGCCCACATGCGGTCATAGGCATCGTAGATCGACTGGGTGACTTCGCCTTCGAAGGAAATGTGGATCCTTTGGCGACCCTCTTGATCGTACTGGAATCCTTCAGTGAACGCGTTGTTTTGTCCGGGGCGAGAAAGAAGGAGCCGTAAATGGTCTCCAAGTTTTCAGCAATTCGACAAACTATCTCGAGACAGCCCGAAATCCCTACAGTCACCATTCGGCAAAAATGCGACATCAAAAGGCCGGTAACACTTCGCTGGGGCCGGCCTATGGGACCGCCCGCGTTGGGCTTTGTTTGGTCGCAGGCGAAATAGCCCCCGTCACCTTTGATCGCGCGTCACCTTTGATCGCGCCTGTCCATCGCGTGGCTACCCAACGATTTCAGAAAGCTAGTCCCACCAAACAGAGTACGCTAAGTCAAACTCTTTCATCGCGAGTTCAGACGGCGGTTCATCATCAACTGAAACTTCGTCGGGCTCGAGTGTAGCAAGCAATTCCTGAAGTGCAGCGAGGTCGATTTTACCGGCAACGTAAACTCGTTCAGAAAAAGGCCACATCGTATCGTCTTCTTCGACGATCTCGCTGAGTTCGACCTGGATGTCAGTGACGTCGTCACGAAGAAGAAGCGAGGAGAACAACTCGCTAAATTGGTCGACCCCGGGGTGCCGCTGTAAGTTACATCCAATTGATCCAAGATCATCGTTGCCCTCGAAAAAGCGATCCAATGGGACAACAGGGCAAACGGAATCTTCGGGGAATCCACGTTCAACCTTCGCAAACTCAATGAGTGCACTGCGTTTGGATTGGTCCATTTCGATTGCTGAAATAAGTCAGGGTAGCGGTGGCCATCACCGGCCCGGGAACGTTGATGGTCCATTGCCAAAACGCTCGCATCCCAGGCTCCGGTACATGAAGTCGCCAAAACTCTGAAAGGTCCAGGCGAAGCCGGGAAAACATGAAAATGAGTGCCCAGGGCGGGACTCGAACCCGCACAGCCTAAACGGCCGGGGGATTTTAAGTCCCCTGTGTCTGCCAATTCCACCACCTGGGCGCCTGCGAAAAATGCTCCGTCGGCAATCGCATGCTGTGCCTTCAAACCGGCGAGGGGGTGGGGGTCGCCGGCACGGCCGAAGTGTAACCGAGTCCCGGGAAGATCGGAATGTCGCTGACTAGAGACTAGCGGTCGGCTGCCTGCACAGATGATTTCTGTTTGACCGGCTACAGCGACCTGAGGTACCAGGACAATTGGCGACCAAAGATCGCCGGTGGCTCGCCGACCCACTTTTCAAAATCTCGCAGCCGTTGGGCCGCGGTGTAGGGCTCGAATGCTGGTCGCGTGGACGTTTCATTTAGCACTCGAGCGAAAACCTCGGGTTGCCGCTGGGCCAAATAAAACATCATCGCCCACGAAACATCGTAGGCTTGGTCGATTTGACGCGCATCACTAAACATCGAATCCTCGCGAATCAGCCGTGCGACCACGTCGGTCAGAATTTCGGGCCGTTCCAACCGGCCTTGGAGTTGTCGCAAACTGTATCGATTGATTTGGTCGGCGACACTCGCGCCGCGACGATGGTTGGTCATTGCGGCCGGTTCGAACATTTGCCCGATGCCCTCGGTGATCCACTTGGGCGTCGCGTTGACACGGCTGTGCACACCGGTGTTGTACGCGCTTTGATGAGCCGCTTCATGACGCACGGTGGCCGCCGCTTGGGCGCGTTCAGCGTCGTCGTGGGTAATGACACGGTTGATTGCACCGGAGTAGACGCCGGCGACGTTGCCCAGTTGGATCTCGTGCCGCCGCATCTCGCGCTGCATGGAAGCTTCGTCGGGCATCACAACGGCGACCATGGGGAAGTTGCCCTTGCGGACACGCACCTGTCGCTGATTCATGAAATCCAAAAAGCCGCGATGTGAAGCCTCGAACAACCGAGGCCAACGATCGCCGCGACCGGCCGGTTGAACGACCAGAAAATGCGTGGTCGCCAGCACTTCGAAATCCGCGCCATATTCACGCAACAGCCGCTGCCGCAATTCCACCGCCGAAAGCGCTTTGAAATCACCGCCGATGGGTTCGAGTTTGCCGGCAGCGGTGCCCCGAAAGCGATGCATCGCTCCGTCGCGTCCGAGAACGACGGAGACATTCGCCGATCGGGTCAGCAGCAAACCGGTATCCTCACCGGCACGCAAACGAGCATTCGAAGGGCTGGGGAATTTCACCATGCCGGGAATCATCCAGCCGCCGGCGTTCAAGTTTCCAATTCCCTGCCCTCGAGCGTGGCCGGCACCGAACAGAATCAGACCCATCGGCAGCATCGCTCGGATCACCAGACGATGCCACCGGACGAGAAGCTGGGGCGTTTGCCCGGCGATGGACGCGTGGAATGGCATGACAAATCGGTGTCGAGAAAGGATTCGGCGATGAAAAGGGAGGACGAGGAGGTCCGGCGGGCGTGATGGGAATCGCATTCCGCTGGCAAGCGAAACTTAGGCTAAAATCAGGCCTTCGCCGCCGGCGTGGCGGTGCGTTGGGCCAAAAAGCGGATACCTGTGTGGGAGCGGTGATGAAGTTGGTAACGATTTTGCGAAGCTTAGGGCCCGCGAAGACGCTGATTCAAAACGCGAAGACGCTGATTCAAAACGAGACGACGCTGATTCAAAACGAGAAGACGCTGATTCAAAACGCGATGCCGGGAGTTCATGGGATTCAAGTACGGCACAAAGGCGGTGTCATGACAACTTGCCGGTCGGATGCAGGCATGAACCTCGATTCAAGGCGATGGCTGCTGGTTTGGATCTGCGTGTTGGCCACGGCACTGGGGTCGGCGGCAAGTGTTACCGCTGACGAATCGGACACGGCCGTCCAGTCTGGCACCGACAACACGGACGCGAGCACCGAGGGTTTGTCGATCAGCGAAGACGATGTCCTGGATCTGCTGGATGAACTGGATGGCAGCAGTTTGGCGTCGCGAAAGAAGGCCGAGAAACGGTTGATCGAGGCGGGGCCCGATGTGCTGCGTTTTTTGCCCAAGAATGATCCCAATCTGTCGGCCGAGGCGACGGGGCGGATCGAGCGGATTCGCGAAGCATTGCAAAAGCAGGTCAGTCGCGCCGAGGCACGGACGGAGGCCGTCGTGGTGCGGCTTTCCGGCGTCACCACGCTTGATGAAGCGCTCGAGGCGATTTCGCGGGACAGCGGCATCGAGTTTGAGTATTCCGCCGATGCGTCCAGCCCGATCACGCCCATCGCCGCGCCGCTTTCGTTTTGGCATGCGGTCGATTTGGTCCTTGACCAGGCCAAGCTGGACATCAATTTTTACGGTGGCGACCGCGAGACCTTGTCGCTGGTGCAGCGGGAGGCCGAGCGTCCGTCGCGGGTCGATTCTGCCGCTTACACCGGAGTGTACCGGCTGGAGCCGCTGAGCGTGACGGCGACGCGGTCGCTGCAATCGCCGTCGCAGAGTAGCTTGAATGTGACGATGCAAATTGCGTGGCAGCCGGGTTTGACGCCGATCGGGTTGACCATCCCGACACAAAATTTGATCGGCCGCATGGATGATGGGCAAATCTTGAAGCCGCAGGTCGATGGCGGATCAATTGAGGTAGTGGCGTCGGCGGATTTGGCGTCGAGTGAATTTTATGTGCCGATGCAGTTGCCGGCCGGTACACCGGAGAAAATCAGCGCGATCAGCGGTGTGTTGCGAGCGACGCTGCCCGGCCCGGTCAAGACTTTTGAACTGCCGGTCGTCGGCGGCGAACGTTCCAAAAAACTGGGCGCCATGACCGTCGAAATTGAAGATGTCCGTCCGGCCGGCGACTTGCAAGCGATCCGCTTGTTGGTCCAGTTGGATGACGCCAGCGACGCATTGGAAAGTCACCGCCAATGGATCTTTGAAAATGAGATCTACATCCGCGATGCGGAGGGAAAGCGACTGGACCAACTTGGCTACGAAGTGTATCGCCAGAGTCCCGATTCGGCGGGCGTCGCATACCTGTTTTCGCTCGAAGATGACCTCAATCAATACAAGGTTTTTTATCGATCGCCCACATCCGTGCAGCCCAACGAGGTCGCCTTTGTGATCCAGGATATTGACCTGCCATGAGACAACCGAGACACCTGGGGCACGCGGGTGCGTGGATGCCGTCGGTGTTCGCCGCGGTCGCGATGATGGTGATGAGCCTCGTGCTTTCGCGGGGGGCACCCGCCGAGGAATTGCGGTTGGAAGATCCCTTTGCGGCCGTCGACGGACAGCCCGTGACGATCGGGCGATTGCACTTGGTGCTGACCCAGCGTTTCCCCGGCAAAGATCCGCAGTCGCTGGATGCCAAGTTGCGTGCGGCCGCCGCGACGCAACTGGTCCGTCAGCAGTTGGCTCTGCGGAGCATGCTGGTCCAGGGTGGCGACGCGATCCGCCGTGAATCGGACGCGGCGGTGGCCGAATTCAAGCGTGAAGTCAAAAAACGCGGCGTACCGCTGGCCAATATCGCACGTGCAAGGAAGTGTGACGAGCGCGCGATCCTGGATGATGTGCGTTGGAAACACATTTGGCAGCGGTATTTGGAAAGCCAATTGACTGCCGCCAACCTGCGGCGTTTTTATGAACAAAATCCGCAGCGTTATGGCGGCAGCAGTTTTGAGCAACTTCAAAATGCCCTGCTGTTGAAGAAAGAGGCCAGCGCGGCGATGTTTGCGGCTTTGGTGCGTCGTTCGGCGGACGCCAAGGTCGAATTCTTTGAAGCGAAGTTGCGCCCGCCCGAGGGATATCCCATCATTCCCGAAAAACCTTAAGCCTCCTTAGATCATCGTTATGCCATTTATTCAAACCCGCGACGGACACTCTTTGTTCGTAAAACATTGGGGCGATCGCGTGTCGCCGGGTCCGACGGTGGTACTAATTCACGGCTGGCCATTGTGTTCGGACAGTTTTGATCATCTGGCGTTGCATTTATCCTTGGCCGGCTACCGTGTGTTGGCCTATGACCGACGCGGGTTTGGCCGCAGCGATCAGCCCTTCGATGGCTACACCTACGATACGCTTAGCGATGATTTGGCCGACGTGATGGGTTCGTCGGGTGTCGATGACGCGGTGTTGATCGGTTTTTCGATGGGGGGTGGCGAAGTGGTTCGCTACGCATCGCGGCATGGCGGCAAACACATGGTGGCGGCCGGTTTGATCGGCAGCGTGACGCCATTTTTGCTGAAGACGGACGATCATCCCGAGGGCGTCGATGGTTCGGTTTTTGAATCGATGAAGGATGGGATTCGTGCCGATCGAGCCGCGTTTTTTGCGGGTTTTTTCAAGAACTTTTATGGCGTCACCGACGACAACGCGGCGGTCAGCCAGCCGTGTTTGCAGTGGACGCGTCAAATGGCCATGCGGGCGGGTTTGAAGGCGACGCTGGACTGTGTCGACGCGTTTGGACGAACCGATTTTCGCGATGACCTCAAGGCAATCGGTGTTCCGACCTTGATTTTGCATGGCACTGAAGACTTGGCGGTACCGATCGAAATCAGCGGGGACCAAACGGCCAAGCAAATCGCCGACGCCGACGTGATCCGCTACGACGGTGGGCCGCACGGGTTGCTGGTCACGCACCAGGACGAGGTTGCTGGCGATGTCCTGAATTTTCTGTCGACGTTGAACTAGGACCGGGTGTCGAACAAGCCGAATTCATGACAAAGCGGAACCTGGGGATTTTTCTGTTGCTCGTTGCGGTGGTGCTGTTTGGCTACTTTGCCAGCGACCGATTTTTCACCGCCTACAACGTCGAAAACGTGATTCGTCGCACGTCCTTGATGGGCATTTTGGCGATCGGAGCGGTGTTTGTGATCATCACCGGCGGCATCGATTTGTCGATCGGTAGCGTGGTGTGTTTGGTGGGCTGTTTGACGCCGTTTTTCATTGTCCAAAAGCAGCTTCCGGTGGCACTGGTGTTGCCGCTGATGGCGGTCATGTGTCTGGCCATTGGCGGCTTTCACGGTCTGTTGATTACCAAGCTGAAGATCCAGCCATTCGTGGTGACCCTGTGCGGGCTGTTGTTTTATCGCGGCTTTGCCCGCGGCGTGTTGGGGGACACCAGCCAGGGATTCGGTGCCGATTATCAGGGGCTGCGGCGGCTGGCCACCGAGGAGATTTTTTTGTTCGGATGGGACGTCGGTATTCCCATTCCCGCGATCATCATGGCGGGCGTCGCACTCGCGGCGGCGTTGTTTTTGGGCGGTACCAAGTACGGCCGGTATTTGTTCGCGTTGGGCCGAAACGAAACCGCGACCCGGCTGTCGGGTGTCAATACCGACCGGATGGTGATCGTGGCGTACATGATTTGTGCGGCACTGTCGGGCTTGGGTGGGCTGCTATTTATCTTGGATAGCAATACGGCCGAGCCCAGTGGTTTTGGAAATTTTTATGAACTGTTCGCGATCGCCGGAGCGGTGCTGGGCGGTTGTTCGCTGCGTGGTGGGACCGGATCGGTAATCGGCGTCATCATCGGCATTGCGGTGATCCAAATTTTGCAAAACCTGATTATCCAGGTCGATTGGATTCCCAAGACGATTGAATTTGCCGTGATCGGGGCGGTGATCCTGGGTGGTGTCGTGGCCGATGAAGTCGTCCGCGGTTTGGCCGGTCGAGCCAAGGCGGTTTCGTAGGTTGATTTTCCGAGTCGAAGATTTTCAGTAGCTCGACTCTCCGAGTCGAATAAGAACCGGCTCGGAGAGCCGGGCTACTTTGGAGCCGGGCTACTTTAACGCCGGGCGAGTTATCGTGTCGGGAATAGGGTGCCGGTGTCGCCGATACCCGGTTAAACTTCGTTCATGAACACGCCAACGAAAGAAAAGAGAACTTCGAAACCGATGGGGCACGACGCCGACGAGCCTGCCGAGGCCCGGTTTGATGACTTGGATTTGTCGCCGGTGATGCGTCGGGCGCTCAAGAAAGCGGGCTTTGAAACACCTTCACCGATTCAGGCGGCATTGATCCCACTGGCACTCGACGGGCTGGACGTGATCGGCCAGGCACGAACGGGAACGGGCAAAACCGCATCGTTCATGATTCCGATTTTGGAACAATTGGATTCACTGGAGCGATGCCGCGATCCCCAGGCGATCGTCGTCGTTCCGACTCGCGAATTGGCCGATCAGGTCGCACGCGAAGGCGAACGGCTGGCCAAGGGCGTGCCGACGGAAATTGCGGTGCTAGCCGGTGGCAAAAATATCCAGCGACAACTTCGCCAGCTTGAAAATGGTGTCCAGATTGTTGTCGGAACCCCCGGCCGGCTGCACGATCACCTGCAACGGCGGTCGCTACGCACCGACGACGTTTGGTGCGTTGTGATGGACGAAGCTGATCGCATGTTGGACATCGGGTTCCGGCCACAGATCGAACGGATCCTGCGGCGGTGCCCGCGACAGCGTCAAACCTTGTTGCTTTCGGCAACCCTGCCGCGATCGGTGCAGCGGCTGGCGGAAAGCTACATGGTTGACCCGGAAATCATCGATTGCAGCGTCGATGAAATGTCCGTCGAAACGATCGAGCAGCGTTATTTCACGGTTGCCCAAAACCGCAAATCGGATTTGCTGGACCGCTTATTGGAACGTGAACAGCCGGATCAGGCCATCGTTTTTTGCCGCACCAAACGCGGCACCGATCGGCTGTATCGACAATTACGCCACCACCATGACCATGTCGGCGCGATGCACGGCGACATGCAACAACGCGAGCGGGATCGGGTGTTGCAGTCGTTGCGTGACGGGACGTTGCGGATCTTGGTGGCCACCGACGTCGTCGGTCGCGGGATCGACATCAGCACGATTTCGCACATCATCAATTACGACGTGCCACAGGACTGTGACGATTACGTTCACCGAGTCGGCCGCACCGGTCGAATGGGCCGCGAGGGGATCGCGTTCACGTTCGTGGTGCCGGGCGAGGGCGAGGTGTTGACGAGTATCGAACAACGGATCAACCGTGAATTGATTCGCGACGCCATCGAGGGTTTTGAGGCGGCACCGGCGAAGGTCGAAGTCGCGAAGGAGAAAGAGCCGCCCAAGAAGCCGAGCCGGTTGAATCCGATGAGCCGACGGGTGACGCGTCGAGGACGCCGCTAGCGGCGCGAATCTCCGAGTCGAATAAGCTCAGTAGCTCGCCTCTTCGAGGTGAAAACTGAGTCGCTCGCCTCTCCGAGGCGAATAGAAAAGGGCTCGGAGAGCCGGGCTACTTTGGCGAGTGCAAACCGGCTCGGAGAGCCGGGCTACTTTGGCGAATATAACCCGCCTCGGAGAGCCGTGCTACTTTGGCGAATATGAACCGGCTCGGAGAGCCGGGCTACTTTGGCGGATGTGAAACGGCTCGGAGAGCCGGGCTATTTGGACTCTGGTGCTTCGATCGGAATTTCCTTGTCGCCTCTTCGTCGATAAGGCGCACGGACTTGCTTACCCACGGGCATCTTGAATTCACGCACCCAGATATTTCGGAAGCGAACCGGGTTGCCGTGATCTTGGATCGACAGCGGTCCCTTGGGCCCCTTGTCGATGTACTTGGGTGGCCTGTTGTAAGGCGTGTCGCCGAGCAATTCGAAGTGATTGAGGATCAACACTCCGTTGTGCACGGCCGTGATGGTGGCGGGTTTGAGCAGGTTGCCGGAATCGTCAAATTTTGGCGCGCTCCAAAACACGTCGTAGGTGTTCCATTGCCCCGGCGGCCGGGTCGCGTTGATCATCGGCGGCGTTTGCTTGTAGATCGCGCCGGCTTGGCCGTCATAGTAGGTTTCGTTTTCGTATGAATCCAGGATTTGGATTTCGTAGGTGTCCATAAAAAACAGGCCGCTGTTGCCGCGACCTTGTCCCTTCCCCTTTGCCGGCAGCGGTGCCGACCATTCGATGTGGACCTGGCAATCGCCGAAGGATTCCGTGGTGGTGATCTTGCCCTTCCCGGCGATCAGGGCACCGTTCTCGATTTTCCATTTGTCCGCGTTTTTGAAGCTGTCTTTGTTCGTGCCGTCAAACAGAACGATTGCGTCCGAGGGCGGCGACGCATCGTTGGGGCCGGGGTCGACGATGGCCGGTTCTTTCCACTCTTTGCCCGAAAGGTATTCGTCGGCGGACGAATCGCAGGCGGTGGTCGACAGCATTGCGGTGGCAACGACCAGCGTTCCGATCCCCGAGGTGGTGGCTCGGAGAAATTGTGGTGCGGCTTGCCAGAGGCGGGCGAAGGATCGATTTTGGTGCATGGTGTCAAACAAACCAGCGTTTCGAGGGGGATGGAAAAGTGGGAAGGGTCGCATGAGCGACGCCCCAGGATAGCAGGAAGTTTTTCCGGCTTGGCAGTGTTCTCGGGCGCCGGCCTTTGTTGTCCGGCTTGGTCGCGTTCTCCCGCGCTGGCCTGCGTTCTCCTGCGTTCGCCTGCGTTCTCCCGTGCTGACCAGGCGACCCTCGATTGACCCACGCTGCCGAAAGTTGATAGCCCAGAAGGCATGTTTGCCAAAATCAATCCTCTGCCATGTCGCCGGTCGATGTGTCGCCGGTCGATCTGGATCATCGCGACCCTATCGTTTTGCTGCGCCGTCGTGCCGCGATCCGTCGCGGCGGACGAGCCCGAACACGTGGTTTTGTCGTGTGGGCTTGGCCTGATGGTCGAGCCGGTCAAGCCAACGCACGTGCTGCTTAATAGTGGCAAAGTCCTGAAAGGGACGGTTGACGAATTCGATTCGGGATACCGGCTGAAGCGGGCCGATGGCAGCGAAATTCAGCTACCTCGCGGCCGCGTGGTCGCGGTGGGATACGGCGTTTCTTCCATGCTGGAATCGGTGGCCCAGCGTATCGATCCGGATCATTGGCGGAGCCAGTTGAAGTTGGCCGAATGGAGCATCGACCACGAAGACTGGTTTTTGGCCGTCCGGTTGCTGAATCGTGCGGCGCAGGCGGGTGGGGACGCGGCGATGATCCGCCGCATCAGCACTCGCCTGCAGCGACGACAAAGCCAAGACGCCGCCGAGAAAACAGAACAATCACGCGAAGCCAGCAATGCGGCGACGGCCATTCAACAGGTGTCGTTTGCGGCGGACGTTCGGCCGGGCACGGCGCCCAATGCGGAACCGATCGCTGAGGCAAACGAGGATGAAACGAGTGCGGCTGCCGCGGCGATCTTGCAGGCTTGGACGGAACACCTGTCGCCGCGGGAGCGAGACGATTTTGTGCAGCAGTATTCGCGGAGCGTCCGCACGATTTTGCAGCGTCGGTGTGGGCAGTGTCATGCGAACGAGTCGACAAGCGATCCTGGTTTGAACAGCGATCCTGGTTTGAACAGCGATCCGGATTTGAACAGCGGGGCCAAGCTGGCCAGCCGATTTCGAATTCCAACGGAAGCCACACCGCCCAGTGACGGTGCGGGGGCGCCCGGTGTGCGGTTGAGCGCAGCGGACGCGGAGTTTTTCCGGTGGTTGGAACAGCCCGGCGCTGGGCCTCGGTTGTTGGCCTACGCCACCCAGGCTCACGGTGGACAAGATCGCGCGCCGTTGCATTCGGGCAACGCACGTTTGTTGGGAACGATCGCGGCTTGGTGCGATCAACTACCCGCGGTTTCGCGCTCAACGTCGCGGCGACCCGAGCCATCTTTTTCGGCTCCATTCTCGCCTGCACCGGCTTTTCCCGCTGCATCGCCGCCGGCTTCGGCACGGTCCGCTTCGTCCCGTGCGGACGATCCCTTGGACGGGCTGGAGGCGCGACTGGATGCGTTGGCGGCCGCGTTTGACCGCGAGCAGGCCGATGGCGAACCGGCCCATGCACCGGATCATCAAACGGCCCATGCACCGGATCATCAAACAGATCGTGCGGCGGCGACGATACGCCGGCTGCCGGACGTTTTGAATCCAACAAATCCCGATATTTTCAACCGATTGCCGTGAAACGCGATTGGCAAAAGAAATCGAAAAAAACGGGCTCGATTGCCGTTGACGGTTTGTCTTGGCAGTTCTTATTCCCGCTTTGGTTCCTAGTTTCCGATGGACACGCCCGGCCGCGGGTCTTGCGTCAAGATGTATGTCTTTGACGTCCCGGCCCTCCGGTGCGGCCGAGCCATTTTGACCTCACCGCGAAGAAGGAGAGTCGCGTTGAATCGCACCGTCATCCCCCGCAACATGCAGCGGCCCAAAGGCCCGTTGGCTCTGTCCATCCGGAGCCGTGGCCGCTCGTTGGCCCGCTTCACCCTTGGCTTGTTTTTGGCAACGGGCACCTGCCATGGCGTCGATTCGATCGCGCTGGGCCAGGTTGCTGCACCGAAAAATACTGGGCAGTTTGTGCCCCCAAAGAACACTGGGCAGTTCGTGCCGCCTAAAAACACAGCGACCCCGCCCGTCGCGCGGCCCACCGTCCATCAACTCGAGACGATGATGTCCGGCGGCGACCTCGCCGGCGCCGTCGAACACTTTCGGCGACTATCGGTCACCGAGGGTTTGTCCAAGGCGGACCTGACCAAGATGTCGGCAATTTACAAACGTCTGGTCAACATCGGCATCGACGCCAAGTTGCTGACGCTTGCACCCGAGACCGCCAAGCCTCTGCCCAAGATTTCCGGCAGCGGTGATTTGGCACAAACTGGCATTTCACCCCTGGTCGGCGATGAACCGAGTAGCGGTGTGGTCCAGGCCAGCGGCATGAGTCAGCCTGGTGTGATTGGCCAAGCAGGCGGGCTGCCAAGTTGGGCCCGGAACAAGGGCCAAAACGGGGACCAAGTCCGACCCGTTCAATTTGTCCAGGGCACGCCGACCATTGACGCCGCCGGCCAGGATGCCGCCGCGGATTTTGAAAAGGGAATGCAGGCCCTGGCAAGCGGCGACAAGGCGGCCGCCCGTGAATCGTTTTTGCAAGCGTGGAAGAACCAGGAAACGCTTGATCCGAATCAGCGCAACATGCTGAAGGACAAGCTGACCTTGTTGCAGCCGCGTCGATTGGCACCGACCCCCGTCGACAGTGATGCACCGGAGTCGCCGCTGGATGCGGCCGCCGCCGCCGAGCAAGCCAAAACCCGGCAGTTGTACCGTGAGGTCACGTCGGAAATGGCGAAGATCGAACAGGGCAAGACTGAGGACCCGATGCAGGCGCGAGCGGACTTGGAATCGCTGCGCGACCGCGTGGAGGCCGCCAATGTTGCCGAGGATTCCAAGAACGCGCTAGTTCGCATGGTCGACCGTTCGATCAGCCGCCAATCGCAATACATCGAAGCCAACCGCGCCGACATCGAATTGGATCTGGAAAACCAGTCGACGAAGATGGAATTGTCGATGCGGGCCAAGCGTCGCGAGCAAATCGACGCCGAAGTCAAGTCGCTGGTCGAAGAGTACAACGAACTTCGCGAACAGCAACGCTTTGAAGAGGCCCAGGTGTTGGCCAAACAGGTCGCCGCGCTCAAGCCAAACAGCACGATCGCGACGACGATGAACGAAACCGGTCGATTGCAAACGATTTTGCAAATAGCCGAAGAAACCGAACAAGCCCAACGTGACGGTTTCATCGCCACAATGGAAGGCTTGGAGAAATCGGCCATTCCCTTTGACGCGGATAAGGCTCCGCTGCAATTTGCAGATCCGCGAACGTGGACCGAAATCACGGAACTGCGAAGTCGCGATCGCGTCAACGACGGGATGTCGGCCGCCGAGCGTGCGATCCAAGAAAAAATGTCGTTGGTCGTTCCGGTCAAATACCGCAACCGGCCGCTGGGCGAAGTACTGGATGACTTGAGTGCGGTGACGGGGATTCCGATCGTTCCGGACTTGCGTGCGATGGGCGCCGTCCGCGTCAACGTCGACACGCCGGTCACGCTGGATTTGAATCAACCGGTGCCACTGAAAAGCGCGTTGAACTTGATCCTGGACGAACTTGAACTCGCCTACATGATCAAAAACGATGTCTTGATGGTGACTTCGGAGGGCGAACGGCGAAACAACTTGATCACCCGGACCTATCGCGTTGCCGACCTGGTCACGCCGATTCCGAACTTTACCGCCGGCTACGAAGACGGCTTGGCCGGTGCCATCAAAGCGGCCTATCAAATGTCGATGCCCCAGGCCGATGTGCAAATGATGCCGGTCAGCTTGACCGACATGCACGGCGGCGGACTTGCGTCGCGAATGAAACCGGGTGCCCACACCCCCAACGTGCTTGGACAATACGGCCCGATGAGTGCCGCCGGTGGCTTTGGTGGCGGTATGTCGGCCAGCGGCCGCGGCGCCGGTGGTCAATCGTTTGCCGACTTCCAACCGCTGATGGAGTTGATCGAAACGACGATCGAACCGGATGCTTGGGAAACGCTGGGTGGAAAGAGCACGATGAGCCAGTACGCTCAAAACCTGTCGTTGGTCATCAGCACCACCAGTGACGTGCATGATCAAATTCTTGACCTGCTTGAATCGCTGCGTCGGCTGCAAAACCTGCAGATCACGATTGAAGTTCGCTTTATCACGTTGTCGGATTCGTTCGCAGAAAACATCGGTGTCGATTTTGACATCCAGTTCGACGACAACTTGACCGACTTCCCCAGCGACGATGCCGGGCCGAGTGTTTCGGTGGGCATCGATGCCGACGGAGCGTTCACGCCGGACTTGGACATCCAGTTCAACAACGCCCTGGCAACGGCGCCGCCCTTTGGGGCTCCGCTGAGCAACCCGTCGTCGATCGGCTTCGCGATCCTGAGCGACATCGAGGCGTTCTTCTTCTTGCAGGCGACGCAAGCGGACAACCGCAGCAACGTCATGCAGGCCCCGAAAGTGACGATGTTTGATGGGCAAATCGCGTCCATCAATGACCAAACGCAGCGACCCTTTGTGGTTAGTATCACGCCGGTGGTGGGTGACTTTGCGGTTGCCCAACAGCCCGTCATCGTGGTCTTGAACGAGGGCACGCAGTTGAACGTGCAAGGCATTGTCAGCGACGACAAGCGTTTTGTGCGATTGACGCTGGTGCCATTCTTCAGCCAGATCGGCGACGTCGATACCTTTACTTACGAAGGCCGTCGCTCGACGAATCGTAGCAGCCGTGATGAAGAGGACACCAACGGTGATGGCCAAATTGATGAGGACGACGCCGTCGACACGACCAACGAATCCGATGTCATCGAGGGTACGACGGTGCAGTTGCCGACCTTTGCGTTCACGACGGTGTCGACAACGGTCAGTGTTCCCGACGGCGGGACGATCCTGCTGGGCGGTGTCAAGCGTTTGGCCGAGGGCCGATCGGAAAACGGCGTCCCGATGCTATCGAAAATTCCTTACATCAATCGTTTGTTCCGCAACCAAGCCATTGGACGTGACGCACGAAGCTTGATGTTGATGGTGACCCCGCGGATCATCATTCAAGAGGAAGAGGAGCTATCGCAAACGGGCTTCAACCCGGAAAACCGCTAAGCTGTTTCCGTTGGCGATCAAGACTGTCACAGGCTCGCTTTCCGATTCGGAAGGCGGGCCTTTTTTTTTGATCGCCGGTGTCCGAGGCGTTGGTAGCTGGACTTCGCCAGAAGCCGGAACGGGCGTAGCCGGACTTCGCCAGAAGCCGGAACTCCCGGTCGGTTCCGTGTTCTGGCGAACAACGGCTACGGTCGGGTCGGTTCCGTGTTCTGGCGAACAACGGCTACCGTCTGGCTAGCGCTGGCCGCCAATGCGGTATAGCGACCGCCGGGTCCGCAGCAGCAAGTCGCTGCCGATCGGGATGGCGCCGGTAACGGTGTATGGCTTGCGATCGGCGAGCTTGTTTTCGGACACGATGCCGGGATCGGATGCATCGAGTGGCCCGATGACA